>NZ_JBQDYE010000005.1:0-150673 GCF_052044155.1 Salinisphaera sp. SWV1 | reverse complement strand
GTCGCAACGCCGTGTGATGCAAAACCGCGCCGGGCGCCGGCCAGGCCGGCCGCGAGGCCCTTGAGTATTCGGCGGCGGCCGCGGCGGTCAGTACGCGTCATGATTCATCGATGCGTTGCGCTCAAGCGGGATCGCGCAACCAATTACGTCGATCGCGCTCATGCGGAGGCAGTACGCGGCTGATTCTGGCGACGGCCGACCACGAGAGCAAGGCGCGACTTGTGCGAATCGATGGATCAAAAACCCGGCCCGGTCCCGGGCCGGGTTGGCCGCAGCGGAGGCAGCCGCCGCTCAGCGCGCCAGTACACGCAGTTTCGATTCGACCATGTCGTAATCGAGATAGCAGCCCTGCAGATGACGTTTGCCGATGTTGGGGTTGAACTCGCCGCGGCCGTGCAGCACGCGCCGGTTGTCGAAGGCGATCATCTGGCCCGGGGCCAGCTCGAAGTCGGCGCGATAGCGCGGCGCCCGCAGGCGGGCCCAGAAGTCGCAGTAGGCGGCGTACCAGGCCTCGATCCGGTCCGGGGCGATGTCGATGGCGTCGCGAATCCAGTTGTTGAAGCGGATCTCGCGCAGTTCGCCGCGGTCGTCGACGCGGATGATCGGCTCGCGCACGGCGATGTCGTGATCGTCGTCCTGGAAACGCAGATCGATGGGCGTCTCGGCCAGCATCGCGAAGTGCCGCGGCGCTTCCTGGCGCATGGCCTCGGCCACCGCGAAGCCATCCGCAAAAGTCGAGGCACCGCCTTCCGCGTCGTTCTCCAGGCAATACAACAACTGGATATCCGGCGGATGGCGCCAGTTCGGCAGATCGGTATGCAGTTCCAGCTCGATCGCCGTGTAGGCGGCATTGTTCGGGTTCGGCTTGGACTGCACGTCGAAGCGGGCGCCGAAGTTGGTCGCCCGCATCGGGCCGATGGATTCGGCGATGCGCACGACTTCGTCGAGCTCGGTCGGGCCATTATCGAGCAGCACTAGGCCATCGCGAATCAGCGCTTCGAGCCAGCGCCGTTGGCCATCGTTGCCGGCGGTGAAATCGCCGTGGGCCACATGCGCCGGCAGGAAGCCCTCACGCCAGGCACGGGCTGCCGGGACGGCCGGCTGGAAGCGATGCTGGCCCGGCCGGCGCTGATGCAGCCAGACGCTGTCGAAACGGCTTTCGTGGCCGTCCGGCCAGGCGAGAGCCAGCACGCCGTGGTCGAGCGAGACATCCGGCACGCCGACTTCGGCGTCGATGATCTTGAACAAGCGCTCGCGCGAGGTGGCATGGCGGCAGGCGTCGCAGGGACAGTGATCGCGCAGCCAGATCGGCGGCAACGCGGTCTCGGCGCCGTCATCCCAGGCCAGCGCCACACGCGGCGAACCAGCGCCCTTGGTGAGCGCGGCCGAAACCAGCGCGGGGCCGTCGCTGTAATCGGCCAGTTCCTTCATGTCGACGCGTTCTCGATCGATCACGGACGCCATATCCATCCTCGTCTTGATGCGAGCGAGTACCGGTTGATTCGAGCGAATACCGGGCTCGCGAAATCCTGGCGCCCAGAATGAACCGGCGCCATGATCCCGACAAACGATGAATCCAGCCCCGAAGCCTTAGCGGAGCTAAGTCATTTAGGGCATCATGGCCGCATGAATCAGGGTAATCAATCGATCACGCCCGCGCCGGTGCGGCGACGAGACGTGCGCTGATGGCCCGCCTGCCCCCGGTAGCCTGGCTGCAGGCCTTCGAGGCCGCCGGGCGTACGCTCAGCTTCACCCGGGCCGGCGAGGAACTGGCCGTCACCCAGTCGGCCATCAGCCAGCGTATCCGCCTGCTGGAAGCGCGCCTCGGCCAGGAATTGTTCATCCGCCATCCGCGCTCGCTTACGCTCACCGAGGCCGGGCGGGCGTGGCTGCCGAGTGTGCAGGACGCCTTCGACCGGCTCGCCCACGGCACGGCCGAGGTCTTCGGGCCCGAACCGGACGCGCCGGTCACCATCCGCGCCACACCGGCGATCCAGCAGTTCTGGCTGGCACCGCGCCTGCAAAGCTTTCATCGCCAGCAACCCGAAACGCCGCTGCGCGTGGTGACGGGCGTGTGGGCGGACGACTTCATCGGCGAGGACGTGGACCTGGAAATCCGCTACGGCGCCGGCGACTGGCCACACCTGGTACAACAATCGTTGGGCACGGATGCCTTGACGCCGGTCTGTGCGCCGACGCTCGCCGCGACGCTCACCGCGCCATCGGCTCTGGCCGGTCATACCCTGCTGCATACGGCGGGCTTCACCGTCGGCTGGCCGGACTGGCTGGATGCCGCGGGCCTGCCGGAGATGCCGGCCCGGCATCTGTGGTGCGACACCCAGAGCATGACGCTGCGACTCGCGGCCCAGGGCTGCGGCATTGCACTCGCCCACCGCGGCCTGGTCGGCGACCCGCAGATGCTGGTGGCGCCATTCGAGCTGGCCTGCCCGGCCCGTCAGCAATTCATGCTGACCCGGCCCGAGCGGCGATCGCTACGCCCCCCGGCCGAGCGGTTCTGGAATCATCTGCTGGCCTCGATCGATTATTAATCCGGCATCAAAACAGCTGACTTCATCAGCTGTTTTCAAAGGCTTCGCGGCCAATGGCCGCGGCAAGGGGCGGGCGGCATGGCGGCGCCACATTCGGCATCGGCGCTCAGGGCCTAATGCGTCGCCGCCGTCGACCAGCCATTGATGATCACCACACCGGCCAGGATCAGAAATATTCCGATACCGGCCGCCGCATCGATCGGTTGCTTGAGCACCATGCTCCCCACGAGCGTGGTCAGCACGATCCCCAGCCCACCCCAGAGCGCGTAGGCGATGGCCAGCGGAATGGTCTTGAGTACCAGGGTGAGCAGATAAAAGGACAGCGCGTAGGACACGGCCATGCCCAGCGTCGGCAACAGCCGCGTGAACTGTTCCGACCGGGCGAGCATGGTGGTGCCGAAGATCTCGGCGATAATGGCAACGAACAACAAACCGTAGGCGATCAAGAGTGAGCGCATGCGAGTGGATACAGCGAGGCGGCTGCACCGAACCTACCATGTGGCCGGCCTCGGCCAGACGCTGCCCGCCGCGCGCAAGCGGATGGCACGGGCTCGGGCGTCGGCTAAGTCTGTTCTAAGTCTGGAACCCTAGGCTTTGTCCCGGCGCCAGTACCGGCGTCGCCACGACGGAGAAAGATCATGCCAAGAGTCCGCACCCTGACCGCCCTGGCGGTCACGCTTGCCACCATCGCCGCGACGGCGGCCTATGCCTCGGCCGGCAACGAAAACGATGCCACGGCGGTTGCCAACGCCAGGGTCTCGCTGTCCCAGGCCGTACAGACCGCCGAGCAACATGTCCACGGCCGCGCATCGAAGGCGGAATACGAACATACGCGCGAGGGCTGGGCCTACGACGTGGAAGTCGTCAATGGCCAGAAAGTATTCGACGTGAAGGTCGATGCCCGGGATGGCTCGGTGCTGGCCTCGACCACCGATCGCACGGATCACGATGACCAGGGCGATGAAACCGACTGACGTTCGCATTGCCGCTGCCGGCCCGGGTGCCGGCAGCGGCAATCGACACGCACCGCCGTTCGGCAACCGGCCGGCCGCGACGGGGCGACGCCGGCCCATGATCGTCGTGCATGAGGGGGCGTCAAGCCGAACCCATGTCCCGAAACGCCGCGTGCCGGGCCGGCCTGCTCACCGGCCGGTTCGTGCACGCTCGACCACACAAGGAGCCTGAATTGTGAACGACTGGACCGCCACAAGAAGCCGCGGTGCCGATATTGCCAGCAAAGTCGCCGAGGTCACGCTGCTGTTCTGGATCCTGAAGATCATTGCGACCACGCTGGGCGAGACCGCCGGCGATGCGCTTTCAATGACCCTCGGGCTGGGGTATGTCACGGCGTTGATCGTCACGGGCGTATTCCTGGTGGCCGTGCTGTCTGCCCAGATCAGCGCCCAACGCTATCGCGTTGCGCTGTTCTGGCTCGCCATCGTGGCCACCACGACCATGGGCACCGAAGTCTCGGACATGATGGACCGCACGCTCGGCCTGGGCTATGTGTGGGGCTCGATCCTGCTGGTCGCGGGTCTGCTGGCCACGCTGGCGGTCTGGTACTACCGTAAACGCGATTTGAGTATTCACCGCATTGTCCGGACGGACACAGAAGTCATGTTCTGGATCGCGGTCATTTTCTCCAACAGCCTGGGTACCGCGTTCGGCGATGCCTTGGTCGATGTCGTCGGCCTGAGCTATATTCAGGGGGCGCTGGTGACCGTCGGCGTGATCGGCGTGGTCCTGGCATTGCACTATGCGACGCGGGTCAACGCGATCTTTCTGTTCTGGATCGCATTCATATTTACACGGCCGTTTGGCGCCACGTTCGGCGACTTTCTCACCAAATCGGTCTCCCAGGGCGGGCTGGAACTGGGCCGTCTCCAGGCATCGGCGGTGGCCCTGGTGCTGATGTCGGCGCTGCTGCTCTTAGCCGGTCGCCCATGGCGCCCGAGACGCCTGGCTTGACGCCGGCCGTGCCGGCACCGTGGGCATGGGGTGGATCGAAGTCCGTATGCGCGTACTACTGATTGAAGACGATGCCATGATCGGGGCCGCCGTCGAGGAAGCACTCAAGACGGCCGCCTACGCGGTGGACTGGGTCCGGGATGGCCACTGGGCCACCCTCGCCGCTGAATCCGAGCCCTACGCCCTGATCCTGCTCGACCTGGGGCTGCCGCGCCGCGACGGCCTGAAGGTGCTGGCCGATATTCGCCGCGCGGGCAACGCGACACCGGTCCTGATCCTGACGGCGCGGGATGACGTGGATGATCGCATCCGCGGTCTCGACCGGGGCGCCGATGACTATCTGACCAAACCGTTTGCCATGAGCGAACTGCTGGCACGCATGCGCGCGGTGCTGCGCCGGCGGACCCCGCAGGCCGACCCCGTACTGCGCAGCGCGACGTTGGCGCTGGACCCGACCACGCGCATTGCGAGCGTGGCCGACGGGCCCGAGGTGCGGCTGTCGCGGCGGGAGTTTGCGCTGCTTGAGGCGCTCATGGCGCACCCGGGCGCGATTCTGTCGCGCGCCCAACTGGAAGAACGCATCTACGGCTGGGGCGAAGAAGTCGAAAGCAACGCGGTCGAGTTCCTTCTGCACGCGCTGCGCAAGAAACTCGGTGGTGGTCATATCAAGAACGTCCGAGGCGTGGGATGGATGGTTTCCAAACCCGATTGAGACACTCCCTGCGCCTGCGGCTATCGTTCTGGCTATTACTCGCGATTATCGCGGTTGCCCTGGTCGGCAGCGCCATATCGTTCGCACTGATCTTCACGGAAGCGAACGAAATGCAGGACACCATGCTGCGTCAGACCGCCGCGCTGTTCGATACCGAGCACCCGCCGGCAGCGCCGAACTCACGGGTCGCGTCTCGCCCCGATACCGACCCCGAGGCGCGATTGAGAGTCGCCGTGCTGCCCCCGCGCAACGAGCGCGGCCACCCCGGCGCCCGGTCGGCGGGTTTTCCGCCGGATCTGGTGGACGGGCTGCAGACGCGCACCATCCACGGCCAGACCTACCGCATATTCGTGACCGGAATGGGTTCTTCCAAGCGGATTGCGGTCGCCCAACAGACGGCCATTCGCGACGAAACCGCCGGCTATAGCGCGCTGCTCGGGCTGTTGCCCTTCCTGATTCTGGTGCCGGTGCTTTTGCTGGTCGTGGCCGGGCTGGTACGACGGATCTTCGCCCCGGTCATGGCCTCCGCCGCCGAAGTCGACCAGCGGCGCGAACGCGATCTGCAGCCACTGGCCACCACAGGCTTGCCGGAGGAAATCCGCCCGTTCGTGACCGCCATCAACCGGCTGCTGACACGCGTCGGCGATTCGATGGCGATGCAGCAGCGATTCATCGCCGCGGCCGCCCATGAACTGCGGTCGCCGCTGACCGCATTATCCTTGCAGGCCGAGCACCTCGACAGCGCCGGGATGGACGAAAACGCCCGGCAGCGCGTACGAACCCTGCGCCACGGCATCGACCGCAATCGCGCGCTGCTCGACCAACTGCTGACCTATGCGCGCGCGCAAAGCGCGCCGCCCATGCCGGAAACCGTCGTCTCCGCACACGACCTGTTCCGCCGCATACTCGCCGACCTGATGCCGCTCGCCGAAACCAAGGGCATCGACATCGGCGTCAATGGCACCGATATCCAGGTCGCCACCGCCGAGATCGAACTGACCACCGCCCTGCGGAACCTCGTGGCGAACGCCATTCACTACACGCCGCCCCACGGGATCATCGATCTTCAGGCGGCGCCAACGCCGGACGGCGTGACGATCACGGTCGAGGACAGCGGCCCAGGCCTCGCCCCTGCCGAACGCGAGCGCGTATTCGAACCGTTTTATCGCGGCCTGGGTACCGATGTGGTGGGCTCGGGACTCGGCCTGTCCATCGTCAAGACATTGATCGAACGGATCGGCGGTCGAATCGAGCTGAGCGAGGCCACACGTTTTGCCACCGGCCTGCGCGCCACGATCACATTGCGGCACAGGCCCGCACTGCAATGAGCGCAAAAAACCGGATGCGACGGTGTAAACCAAACCAGACGCCCTGTCCACGGCCGGCAGCGGGCTGAAAGGGGCCGACTGACGGTCTCTGTTCAGATGCCGCACTCGCGCGCCTGGGCACGTTTGAGCCACAGCACCACCGTCAGCAACGCGACTTGCCAAAGCGCGAGTGCGGTCACGACGAACTCAAGCACGGGATCGCGGACCAGAAAGATAAAAAGCGCGGCCATGAGCACGCCAATGCCCCATTGAAGACGAAGGAACCCCGTGGCGGCATACCGAGCCTACAGGCGACACGATTTTCGCCAAGTGAACGGGCGCCCGCCATGTCGCTTTTAGCCGACCTTAAGGGCGAACTGAGATTGCGCGGATATTGAGCGCGCGGGCAATTTACGCCGCGCCCTGCAAGGGTCGTACCGTGGGCTGGCGCCGCTGGCTAGCCTGAGCCAACTCATAATTCGCCTGCAGCGTCATCCAGAAACGGGCGGTGCTGACGCCCGCCATTTCCAGCCGGACCGCCAGATCCGGGCTGATGCCGGCCCGTCCATTGATAACCCGGGACAGCGTTGTACGCGACATACCAAGCCGCTCGGCGGCATCGGTGACTTCGATCCCGAGCTCGGCCAGCACGTCCTCGCGTAGGATCTCGCCCGGATGGGGAGAGTTATGCATCATCATGGCTGCGACCTCGCTTAATGATAGTCCTGATAATCGACCAGCTCGACATCCGGACCGATAAACCGGAATGTAACAAGCCAGTTGCCATTGGCCCGGATCGACCAATAATCCTTCAGCCGCCCTTTGAGGGGATGCAGCCTATAGCCAGGCTGATTCAGTTCGGCCGGCGTGG
Source organism: Salinisphaera sp. SWV1 (assembly GCF_052044155.1). Classification (NCBI taxonomy): domain Bacteria; kingdom Pseudomonadati; phylum Pseudomonadota; class Gammaproteobacteria; order Salinisphaerales; family Salinisphaeraceae; genus Salinisphaera; species Salinisphaera sp. SWV1. The sequence goes on along the minus strand of NZ_JBQDYE010000005.1, from coordinate 143,266 downwards.
CAGCGGCATCAAGGGCCGCTAGTATGCGGCGAAGCTTGGGCGCCTGCGCCGCCTGAACGCCACGGGTCGAGCCGGTCCGGTAGAGGGCTTCCAGCCCCTTGTGACGGAACCCGATGATCATGGCCAGAGTGTCGCGCGACGCGATACACGGCACAACGCTCAACGCGCCCACCTCCGCTTCTCGACGGCCGAATTACGACCTCGTGTACTTATAACGACGAAGTCGTCAACATGAGGTGCGGGATGATGAGTGACGTTACGCAGGAACGGCGTCGATACGAGCGGATCATCGCCTTCCTGGGCGGCCCGCGCGTGGTCAACGTGCCGGCTATCGATAGTCCGAAAGCTCTGGTGAGCTTGCTGCGCCGAGGACTGCCGGTGGATAGCGCCGTCTTTGCCCGCGATCACGTGGGTCTGACGCCTGTCGTATTCGACCGCGTGCTGCCCCGCACGACGATCGCGTCGGCGCAGAAAAGCGTGTCGAGAACACTGTCCAAGGCGGTGTCCGAGAATCTGTTTCGGCTGTCGCGCCTGACGGCCATCGCCGAGGAGGCGTTCGCGGACCGGGAGCGCGCTCACCGCTGGCTCACCGAGCCAAACCCCGTGTTCGATAACGAAGCGCCCGCTGAGCTCGCCGACACGGAAGCCGGGGCCGAGTGGGTCGAAAGCGTGCTGATGCGCATGATGTATGGCATAGACGCCTAATGCGGGCGCTGCCTGACGGCTATCGATACGTTTATCGTGTCGCGGCACGCCAATATGCGCGTGATCTGAGCGGTGAAGGCGCCCGACTCTTTGGGGGACGTTGGACCCCGCCGGGTTATCCGGCGATCTATACGGCGGAGCACCCGGCTCTGGCCGGTTTCGAGAAACTGGTGAACGCGGGTGTGGGCGTTAAAAATAGCCCACCGGGGTATCGGTTGGTTGTTTTCTCCATGCCCAGCGACAGCGTTGATCGCATTCAGCGCCAGCCCAATGACTGTATCGCGGTGGGCAAAGCATGACTCGACGCCAATGAATACCTGGCGCTCGAGGTGCCGTCCGTAGTCGCGCCGTATGCGACCAACGTGATCATCAATCCACGGCACCGGCTAGCCCAGGCGATTACCATCGTTGATGAGGCAGCCTTCCCTTTCGATTCGCGGCTTTGACCACGTGAACCGGCCGGCCGCGTCTACATCGGGATTGCCATGGACTACTCCCGCTTCGGTTGAATCGGGTCTCGGATCCTAGTTCCGTCGGGCATAGCGATTCCGGGCAGGCAAGCGGCCACCTTGTTGAGCGCCTCGGCGATCGGCCCGCTCACCTCATCCAGCACATTCGCTAGAAAGAAATTTTCCGGGAAATTAAACCTCTATTTAATTCAAAACCTTAAGATGCGAATTTGCGACAGACTTTATTGTTTCTTTTCAAACCCCTCCAAAATGACTCGACGCTACTCAACGGTTACGCTTTTTGCCAAATTACGGGGCTGATCCACATCCGTGCCCTTGGCGACAGCGACGTGGTAGGCGAGTAGCTGCAGCGGTATGGTGTAGGCGATCGGGGCGAGGATGTGCGGTACGTGGGGCATGTCGAGCACGGTGATGCCGGGCTCGGTATCGAGGCCGGAATTCTCGTCGGCGAAGACATACAGCTTGCCGCCGCGGGCCCGGACTTCCTGCAGGTTGGATTTGACCTTCTCCAGCCATTCGTTGTTCGGTGCCACGGCCACGACCGGCATATCTTCGTCGACCAGGGCCAGCGGCCCGTGCTTGAGTTCGCCCGCGGCGTAGGCTTCCGCGTGGAGATAGGAGATTTCCTTGAGCTTGAGCGCGCCTTCCATGGCGATCGGGTACATCGGACCGCGGCCGAGGAACAGGGCGTGTTGCTTGTCGACGAACTGTTCGGCCAGGTGGCTGATCGCGGTGTCGAGTTCGAGCACGCGTGTGACCGCGGCTTCCACGCCGCGAATGTCCTCGACCATGGCCTTCGCCCGCTCCGGGCCGCGCCCGAGCAGGCCGGTGAGCATGCGCAGGCACATGAGTTGGGTGGTGAAGGCCTTGGTGGAGGCCACCCCGATCTCGGGCCCGGCGCGCGTCATCATGACCAGGTCGGACTCGCGTGTCATCGAGGTTTCGGGCTTGTTGCAGATCGCCAGCGTGGTGAGATAGCCGGCGTCGGCGCCGAGGCTCTTGGCGTAGCGCAGCGCGGCGAGGGTGTCGGCTGTTTCGCCCGACTGGCTGAGGGTGATGAACAGGCAGTTTTTCGGCACCACCGGGTCGCGATAGCGATATTCGCTGGCCAGCTCGACGCTGCAGGGAATACGCGCCTCCGCCTCGATCCAGTAGCGGGCGACCATGCCGGCATGGCTGCTGGTGCCGCAGGCCACGATATGGACGGCCTCGACTCGGGCGAACAGGCTTTCGGCCTCGGGGCCGATACTGGAGGCCAGCACGCCGTCGTCGGAAAGTCGGCCCTGCCAGGTTTCGGCCAGGGCGCGCGGCTGCTCGTGGATTTCCTTGAGCATGAAGTGCCGGTAGCCGCCCTTTTCGGTGGATTCGACCGAGAGCCCGGATTCCTGCACCGGCCGATCGAGTCTCTGGCCCTCGGCATCGGTGACTTCGAAATCGGCGGGCGTCAGCGTCACGACATCGCCTTCCTCGAGGTAGACGAAGCGGCGCGTGACCGGCAGCAAGGCGGCCACGTCGGATGCCACGAAATGCTCGCCGATCCCCACGCCGAGCACGAGCGGCGAACCGCGACGGGTCGCGACGAGCGTGTCCGGATCGCCGATGGCGACCACGGCGAGGGCGTAGGCGCCGTGCAGCTCGGCCACGGCGCGCCGCACCGCCTCGGTCAGCGTGGCGGAGGTCTCGCGATAGCTGTCGATGAGATGGGCGACGACTTCGGTGTCGGTTTCCGACTCGAAGCGATAGCCGGCGTCGCGCAGACGCGCGCGCAGCGCCTCGTGGTTCTCGATGATGCCGTTGTGCACCACCGCGACCCGATCGTTGGACACATGCGGGTGGGCGTTGATCTCGTTGACGCCGCCGTGGGTCGCCCAGCGCGTGTGGGCGATACCGAGCATGCCGGGGTTATGCTCGCCCAGCCGCTGGGCCAACGCGGCGACCTTGCCAACCGCGCGGGTGCGCTCGATGCGGCCGTTGTCGACCAGCGCCATGCCGGCCGAATCGTAGCCGCGATATTCGAGCCGGTGAAGCCCTTCGAGCAGGATGGGCGCGACGTCGCGCTGCGCACTGGCTCCCACGATTCCGCACATAGCTGTCTCCTGATACGCCTCTGGGCTACTGATGACCCGGCGTGTGTTTCTTCGGCCGCTGCCAGCCGTCGAGGGTGGTCTGGCGGGCGCGTCCGACCGTGAGCTTGTCGGCCGGGGCGTTGCGGGTCAGCGTGGTGCCGGCGCCGACGGTCGCGCCGCGCTCCACCGTGACCGGGGCGATCAGCTGGCAGTCGGAGCCGATGAAGGCGCCGTCGCCGATCCGGGTGACATGCTTGTTCGCGCCATCGTAGTTACAGGTGATCACCCCGGCGCCGATGTTGACGTCGCGGCCCACCCGGGTATCGCCGACGTAGCTCAGGTGGTTGATCTTGCTGCCTTCGCCGACGTCGGTTTTCTTTGTTTCAACGAAATTGCCGATCTTGGCGCGATCGGCCACCCGCGTGTCCGGCCGCAGCCGGGCGAACGGGCCGATCTGGCAGCGGGCGCCGATCGCCGCATGCTCGATCACGGTATGCGAAGCGATCTGGGTGTGATCCTCGATCGTGCAGTGCCGCAGCACGCAGTTGGGGCCGATGGTCACCCCTTCGCCGAGGACCACGTCACCTTCGATTACGACATTGACGTCGATAGTGGTATCGCGCCCGGCGCGCAGACTGCCGCGCAGGTCGAACCGGTCGGGATCGCGCAGCGTGAGCCCCTGGGCCATCAGCGTCTCGGCCTGGCGCCGTTGGTACAGGCGCTCGGCTCGCGCGAGATCTAGCTTGTTGTTGATGCCTTGCGTCTCGGCCGCAGTACCGGCCTGGCCGGCCACCACGGCGACACCGTCCACGGCCGCCAGACCGATGCAGTCGGTCAGATAGTATTCGCCCTGCGCATTGCGGTTGGTCAGCCGCGCCAGCCAGTCGCGCAGGTGGCGCGCCTGGGCACACAGCAGGCCGGTGTTGGTCTCGTGGATATGCTTCTGCTCGCGGGTGGCGTCCTTGTCCTCGACGATGCCGATCACGCGGTTGTCGTCGTTGCGCAGCACGCGCCCGTAACCGGCCGGGTTGTCGAGCACCACGGTCAACAACGCCAGCTTGTCCTCGCCCGCGGCCGCGACCAGATGCGACAGGGTCGCGGCCCGTACCAGCGGCACGTCGCCATAGAGTACGAGCACACGCGCGTCGTCCGGGATGGCATCCATCGCCCGGGCCACGGCATGACCGGTGCCGAGCTGCTCGGCCTGGTGCACCCAATTGACGTCGAGATAGCCCAGTGCGGACTGCACGGCCTGGCCGCCGTGGCCATAGACGACATGGATCCGCGCCGGCTCGAGCGTCTGGGCCGCTTCGACCACGTGCTTGAGCAACGGCCGGTCGCCCAGCGGCTGCAGCACCTTGGGCAGGGCCGAATTCATGCGCTTACCCTGGCCGGCCGCCAGAATGACGATATGCAGACTCATGATGTGGTAATCCCCGAAGCGGCTCGCTGGCGCGACTATACCGCTGAAGCAGTGACCGACGTAAGCGCGGGCTGGCGCTGCAACCGCGCGACCACCCAGTCGGGCAGGGTCTCGGCGGTCCAGAGCGCGCGATGCAGCCAGTCGAGGCGCTGCGGGTCCGCGAGCAGATCCCGTTGCTCGCGCGCGTTCAGGCCATCCGGGCCGTCGTCCAGCGCGCGCTGGGCCAGTTCGTCGCGATAGCGCGCCACCTCCGGGTCCAGCCGCCGCGGGCTGCCCTGCAAGCCGACATGCAACGCCGCCAGACCGGGATCGACGACGACATCGGCGAAGTCCGCTGCCACGGCCTCGGCCTCGATCTCGATCACCCGGCGCAACTCGGTCGGGGGGTTCCATTCCTCGGGGATGAGTTGCAGCCCGTTGTTACGCATCCATACGCCGATATCCACGCGGGACGTGATCACGGTCACCACGGGGGCGAAGAACAGCGGCAACAGGATCGGCAGCAACCAGGGGAAAAAGCCCGGCGTGTAGATATACAGCACCGCCCCCCAGGCCGCCGCCAGCAGCATGCCCGGCAGATGAAACCGAAGGGCCGCCAGCCATGGCACCTGGGCATCCGCGCGCTGCTGGCTGTTCCATTTCACCTGCTTGCCGATCAGCGTCGTGAATACGAACAGCGTATGCGACAGCATGCGCACCGGGGCCAGCAGCGATGTGAGCACGATCTCGATCAGCGTGGAGCCGATCAGATTGCCGACGCCGCCGAAATCCTTCTGCTGGCGGCGCGCGATGATCATGGCCATACCCAGGATCTTGGGCAGGAACAACACCACCATCGTGGCGCAGAACAGGCTGACCGCCCAGATCGGCTGCCAGACCGGCCACGACGGGAACAAGGCACCGGGCGAGGGAAAGTAATCCGGCGTGGTGATCGCTTCAAGCACGGCCTCGGTCGAGGACAACACCAGGAACACGAACCAGATCGCCGCCGAGGTATAGGCCATCACCCCGTTGGCGAACAAGGCCCGGTGCGCCGGCGCGAGATTGTCCGAAAACAGCAGGCGCAGATGCTGAATATTGCCCTGGCACCAGCGCCGGTCGCGGCCCAGCTCGTCGATGAGCGTGGGCGGCACTTCCTCGTAGCTGCCGGGCAGATCGTAGGCAATGTACACGCCCCAGCCGGCCCGCCGCATGAGCGCGGCCTCGACGAAGTCGTGCGACAGGATCTCGCCGGACAGCGCCCCTCGGCCCGGCAAGCGCGGCAACGCGCAGTGCGCCATGAACGGGGCGATGCGGATGATCGCGTTGTGGCCCCAGTAGTGGGCGTTGTCCAGATGCCAGTAGTGCAGCCCGGCGGCGAACATCCGGCCGTACACGCGCGTGGCGAACTGCTGCACGCGCGCCAGGAAACTCGAGCGATTGACCGCGGTGGGCGGCGTCTGGATCAGACCCACGCTGGGGTTGGCCTGCATCCGGTCAACCATGGCCGTGAGCGTGGCGCCGACCATGAGCGAATCCGCGTCGAGCACGATCATGTAGCGGTAACGCCCGCCCCAGCGCCGGCAGAAATCGGCCAGGTTGCCGCTCTTGCGCTTCACGCGGGCCCGGCGCCGGCGATAGAACAGACGATCGAACGCGTCCAACGAGCGGCAGGTTTCCGCCCAGGTGCGCTCCTCGGCAGCGATCGTGTCCGGCTTGACCGAGTCGCTCAGCACGAAGAAATCGAACTCGCCCAACCGGCCGGTCGCCTTCAACGACTCGTAGATGGCCGCCAGCCCGGCGAACGTGCGCGCGACGTCCTCTTCGTAGATCGGCATCACGATTGCGGTGCGCGCATGGTCTGCGGCCGGTGCGGCGTCATCGGCCGAAATGAGATACTTGTCGCCCCGCCAGAGCACCAGAAAACCGGCCATGGCGGTCCAGAAACCGACCAGAATCCAGGCGAACAACAGTGCCGCCAGCGCCAGGATGACCGCTTCCAGCGGCGACCGGCCCTGATGCGGCAGCGTCGTGAGCATGTAGAAGGTGGCCCCCGCGGCCGGAAGCGCTACCAGAATGAACAGGAAGGCCTGGCGCAGGCGCACGATGTTGCGTAGCCGGCTGGGAACCGCCTTGGGCAGGCGCCGTCGGCGCTCCATGCTCGGCATGATGCGGCCGAGAAAACGCCATGGACGGCGATCCATGCTGGCCGGCGACATCGACCAACGACTCAGGCGCGGCATGGACGCACCGCGATAACCGCCCCCCCCGATCGCATGGCGCCGCTGCGCCAGCTGCGGGTATGCCGCTTCAATGCGGGCAGCCAGCTCGGCCTCCGCACCTTCGTCGCCATCGCCGGCCAGCGCCTCGTAGAGTCGTGCGATCGCCTCGGTGGTTGAGGCAGGGGCCGCCGCGGCGACCGCGGCGCGTAATTCGCTCCTGCGCGCCGACGCCAGGTTCAACCCGGATAGATAGGCGTCGACCCGGCCGAGCGGCGTATCGATAGCTTCGTTCGTACAACTCACGGCGTGGCCAGCAGGTAGCTCCAGGTCTCGGTCAGGCCGCCGCCGTTGGCGTCGGCCAGATAGGCCCGCAGTTCCAGCGGCTTATCGAGGGCACTGGTCGGCACCAGGAACGTAAGTCGCCAACCGCCGGTATGCGGATTACGCACAGCCTTGATGTTGTTGAGGGTGACATCGCGCGACGCATTGACCTTCGGCTGCACCGAGTTCGCGTCGGTCAGCTTGGAAAGTTCGCCGCCGACGAAATCGATCGCGACCCGCACCTGATTCTTCTGCTGGCCCGGCTTGACCGCAGCCATACCCACACGTGTGGCCACCGTATGGCCCAGCGAGTTGGGCACGGCCAGATCGCTCGACCACTTGATGTCATAGGCGAAGTGCAGCCGCTGGCCGGCCTTCACCGGGGCGGCCGGCACCCAGTACAACGAGATATTGTCGTTGACTTCGCTGTCCGACGGGATTTCCACCAGTTCGAGATGGCCCTTGCCCCAGTCGCCGTCGGGCGTCACCCAGGCGTTGGGGCGCTTCTCGTACTCGTAATTCAAGTCCTGGTAATGGTCGAACTTGCGATCCCGTTGCATGAGCCCGAAGCCGCGCACATCGTTGGCATCGAATTGATTCATCCACAGCTTCTGCGGATTGACCAGCGGGCGCCACAGCCACTCGCCGTTGGCCGACGAAATGACCATGCCATCGGAATCATGGGCCTCGGGACGATAGTCCTTGAGGCGCGCGAGGCTGTTCTCGCCCCAGGTAAACATGCTGGTCAGGGGGGCGATGCCGAGCTTGGCGATGTCCTTGCGGGTGAACAGCGTTTCCTCGACATGCGTATGCGTGGCCTTGCCCGGCGTGATGACGAACTTGTAGGCGCCGGTAACGCTCGGCGAATCCAGCAGCGCATACAGCGTCATCTGCTTGGACTTGGCGCCTGGATCGACCAGCCAGAACTGGGTGAAGTTCGGAAACTCCTCGCCCTTGTTGGTATTGCCGGTGTCGATGGCCAGGCCGCGCGCGGACAGCCCGTAATGCTCGTTCGCGCCGAGTGCGCGGAAGTAAGAGGCGCCAAGAAACGACACCACTTCGTCCATCTTGTTGGGATCGCCCAGTGCATGGAGCAGCTTGAAGCCGGCGTATCCCAGATCGTCGGGCACTTTTTTCTTCAGCGCGTCGCTGGGATAGTTGAAGTCGTTCTTGTCGAACTTGACCGCCCGGGTCTTGCCGTCCTTGATCACGTGAATCGTGACTGCGTGATCGTAGTACGAACCCGGGTGATAAAACATGACCTGGAACGGCAGTTTCTGATCGTGCCAGAGGGCATCGTCACGCTTGAAGGTAATCCTGGAGCGCTGGTCCGCGCTCAGGCTGGTCAGAAACTGCGGGACCTTGGCCGGCGCATGGTAGTCCTTCTTCGACAACGCCTTGGCGCGATCGATCAGCTGGTCGTAGGAAAACGGGGCGCTGTTGTCGCTCTCATCCGTCGATTTGTTCTGGCCGTGGTTCTGGCCGTTGTCGTTGGCACTCTGGTCCGACTTCTTTTGCTCGTTCTTTTTCTTGTTGCCGCTCGCCGCGCCGGCCTTGTCGGCCTTATCGCCATCGGGCTTGGCAGCAGTGTCGTTTTTCTGCGCGGACGCACCGGCCGACTTGCCCTGACTCGAGCCGGCGGCTTGACCCGTGTGAGCGGTCGAGGCATCAGCCGCGACCGCCAGCCCCGGCAGCACGAGTCCCGCACCCAGCAGCAGCACGCCGGCACAGCGTGCGATACGCCGAGTTTGGATCGAAAGAATGCGCATGAAGACGAAATCCTTTGCTATGACGCGACGCCTGCTAATCCAGGAGCGCGGCGCGGCCGATCGAGCGTCGTGCCGTGGCCGCAGCCAGCGGTGGGCGGCCTATGACACGCGAAACCCGATGACCGGAAAATGAACGCGACCACCCCCCAATGGCCGCTGACTGTCATCGTTGTAACCCCAGAATAACCCGAGCCGCGACACGCACGCTGAACCGGACCACCGCGGCCGTCGTCCCGAGCGGCGCAATCCAGCGCGAAAAGGCGGCACCTCGGTCGGTCAGTCGCGCCCGAACCAATTGCCTCGCAGCCGATCGACCATCGAGCCGAGCCGCGGCAGAACCGCACCGGCATTCTGGCGAATGCTCAGCGTCATCTGCATATCCGGGCGATCGTTGCTCGGGCCCCAGCCGGATGACAGGTAATCCACGCTGAATGCCACATTGTCCAACAAACCCGGAAAGCCCATGGCCAGCCCCGTGCGACTACCGACGGCACGGCCGTCATACTGACTGCCGCCGATGGAAAAGCTGGGCTGAAGCCGCGTCTGCAGACCGGCCAGGTTCAGGCTGCGGCTTGCCGAGACCTCCCAGAGCGCGCCATCGACCGGCATCGCATGGGGTGCGGCCACATCGCCCTGATACCAACCGAGCGCCGAGTCGACGTGCCAATCGCGCCAGCGACGCGTGCGTGACGCCAACTCAAGCGACAGCGGCGTCCGGTGCTCGGTGTCGGGAACGCCGGCCCTGCCGAACTGCGCGCTCAGCCGCCAGGGCCGGCCGAGGGCGGTCGGCGACGTCACGCCGCTCACGCGCCACTTATCCACCACCCCATACGGCGTCCCGGTGGCGATATTGCCCCGGTGCACCCTCAAGCTATTGCTGAGACGCCAACGGCGCCCCAGATCGTAGGTTCCGGACATTTCCATCCCGCGATCGCCGGCGGCAAGCGCACTGCCCCACGGGCGATAGTCGGCGCCGGCCTGAAAGTAAGCGATATGGTATCGACTTCGGCCGAAATCATGCCCGAATCCGACATGGGTTGCGCGCCCGCCCAATGCCGAGCCGTCAGCACCACTACTCGACAACTGGTCGGTCTCCAGGGTCAGGTCGGGCAGATACCAGCGATCACCCAGCGCGAGGCGGGTTTCGGCACGCATCAGGGTCTGACTGCCGACATTGGCGCCACGCGCCACCGTATGCATGGCGCCCACAGTCAAAAGCGGTGTGCCGTGGCGCGTACTGCGCCATTGCAGGCCGCTGGTCAGATAGTGGTTGGCATCGTCACTGAGCGAGTCGACGCCAAAGAACGCGGACGCGTCGCCGAGGCGCATGGGGCCCGCGGCCAGGTCGACATCGCTTTCGCGACCGTGGATCTGACGATTGAGATCGGACGAGTCGAACACCGAAAACGTATCGACGCTGGCCGCGTGCGCACTGCCGATCACACAGCACAACACCACCGCCACCGCGGCAGGGCCAGGAGGAGCGACCGGATCGACGGAATACTTCATGGCGGGCGTGGTACGGACCGCGTTTTGACGCGCCGCAACAATATACTGCGGCCCGGCACCGTTCTCAACATGCCGGGTCGCTCCAAGCGACTGATTCGCCGAGTTTAAGCGATTACGAGACGCTATCGTCCGCTACGTATCCGGCGCACCATCTCGAGACGGGCGGCGGCCTCGGTGAGTTCGTGCCGGGCCCGCTCTATATCCACCTTGTCGGAGGCCTCCGAAACCGCCTGTTCGGCGCGCTCCTTGGCTTTCTCCGCCTCGGCCTCGTCGATGTCCTGGGCGCGCTCGGCGGTATCGGCCATGACCGTGATCAGGTGTGGCTGAACTTCGAGCAGGCCGCCCGACACGAACACCTGCTCTTCGTCGTCGTTCTCGTCACGAATACGGAGATTGCCAGGCTTGAGGCGGGTCAGTAACGGCGCATGGCTCGGCATGATGCCGATCTCGCCCATTTCGGCGGGCGCGAACACGATGCTGGCCGAACCGGAGAAGATCTCGCCTTCCACGCTGACGACATCGACGTGAATTTTCATAACGCTTGCCTATGCCACGATTCAGGCAGCGGCCGCAGGTCGCGGCCGCCGTGCGACGAAGACGCCCGGATCAGGCCGCCTTCTCCTTCTTGGCCATGTCCTCGCCCTTGGCGACCGCTTCGTCGATGGTCCCGACCATGTAGAACGCCTGCTCGGGCAGATGATCGTACTCGCCGTCGACGATGCCCTGGAAGCCACGAATGGTCTCCGACAGCGGCACATACTTGCCGGGCGCGCCAGTGAACACCTCGGCCACGAAGAACGGCTGCGACAGAAAGCGCTCGATCTTGCGGGCACGGGACACGGCGAGCTTGTCGTCTTCGGACAACTCGTCCATGCCCAGAATCGCGATGATGTCCTTCAATTCGCGATAACGCTGCAGCGTCTGCTGCACGCCGCGCGCACAGTTGTAGTGCTCGTTGCCAATGATGTTCGGATCAAGCTGTCGCGAGGTCGAGTCCAGTGGGTCAACCGCCGGGTAGATGCCGCGCTCGGCAATGGAGCGGGCCAGCACAACGGTGGCGTCCAGATGCGCGAACGTGGTCGCCGGGGACGGATCGGTCAGGTCGTCCGCGGGCACGTAGACAGCCTGCACGGAGGTGATCGAACCGGTCTTGGTCGAGGTGATGCGCTCCTGCAGCAGGCCCATTTCCTCGGCCAGCGTTGGCTGGTAGCCCACGGCCGACGGCATGCGGCCCAGCAGGGCCGACACTTCGGTCCCGGCCAGCGTGTAACGATAGATGTTGTCAATGAACATCAGCACGTCACGGCCTTCGTCGCGGAAGAACTCGGCCATGGTGAGCCCGGTCAGCGCGACCCGCAGGCGGTTGCCCGGCGGCTCGTTCATCTGGCCGTAGACCAGCGCCACCTTGTCCAGAACGTTCGACTCCTGCATCTCGAAGTAGAAGTCGTTGCCCTCACGGGTACGCTCGCCGACACCGGCAAACACCGAGTAGCCCGAATGCTCTGCGGCGATGTTGCGGATGAGCTCCATCATGTTGACGGTCTTGCCCACGCCAGCACCGCCGAACAGGCCGACCTTGCCGCCCTTGGCGAACGGGCACAGCAAGTCGATGACCTTGATGCCGGTCTCCAGCAACTCCTGGCCACCGGCCTGTTCCTCGAACGTCGGCGGATCGCGGTGAATCGGCGCCGTGCCTTCCGCGCCGATGTCGCCCTTGTTGTCGATCGGCTGGCCGAGCACATCCATGATACGGCCCAGCGTCTTCTGGCCGACCGGCACCGAAATCGGATGCCCGGTATTCTCCACTTCGCCGCCGCGGGTCAGGCCCTCGGTCACGCCCATCGCGATGCAGCGTACCACGCCATCGCCGATCTGCTGCTCGACCTCGAGCACCAGCCCCGTCTCCTTGTGCTTGAGCGCATCGAAGATATTCGGCAGCGATTCGTGGTCGAACTCGACGTCCACTACCGGGCCGATGATCTGTACGACTTTTCCAAGACTCATAGCGTTTCCTCAGACTGGGCAGCATCGGCTGCCGCGTATCTTGTTCTTTCGTTGCGATGGCCCGCGTGGGCCGCTGCAGTCAGGAGACCGCGGCCGCGCCGGCCACGATTTCCGACAGTTCCTGGGTGATCGCCGCCTGGCGCTGTTTGTTGTACTCCAACTGCAGGTCGTCGATGATGTCGCCGGCGTTATCCGAGGCCGACTTCATCGCCACCATCCGCGCCGCCATCTCGCAGGCCACGTTCTCGACCGCGCCCTGGTAGACCTGCGACTCGACGAAACGCACCAGAAGGTCATCCACGAGTCCATTGTCTTCGGGCTCGTAGATATAGTCCCAGCGATCCGACAGTTCGTTGTCGTCGCTTTCCGCGACCGGCAGCAACTGCTGGCGATACGGACGCTGGGTCATCGTGTTGACGAACTCGTTACCCATGACGAACACGCGATCGAGATTGCCTTCGCGGTAATCGTCGAGCATGACCTTGACCGTCCCGATCAGATCCTGCAGGTGCGGCCGGTCACCGAGATCCACCACATCGGCTCTGACCTTGGCGAAGCGCTTGAAAAAACTCAGCCCCTTGCGCCCGATGACGACCAGGTCCACGTCGACGTTCTCGGCGTTCCACGCCCGGATTTCACCCAGAACACGGCGGAACAGGTTGATGTTCAGGCCGCCGCACAGACCCCGGTCGGTCGAAATCACGACGATCCCGACCCGTTTGGCTTCGCGTTCGATCAAGAACTCATGCCGGCCACCGATACTGGCCTTGGCGACATGGCCCACCGTACGCCGGATCTTGGCCGCGTACGGGCGCGCCGCCTCGACACGCTCCTGGGCCTTGCGCATCTTGGAGGCCGCGACCATCTCCATGGCCTTGGTGATCTTTTGCGTATTCTGAACGCTCTTGATCTTGGTCTTGACTTCCTTGGCACCGGCCATTTAGCGAACTCCGTTGAACGGCATCACGCGGCAGTGTTTCACCACGTGTGCGAATCCTTGAAGGACTTGAGCGCCGAATGCAGGCCGTCCTTGATCTCGTCCGAGTAGTCGCCCGTTTCGTTGATCCTGTCGACCAGCTCCTTCTGCTCAGAGGTCATGTACTGATGCAGTGCGGCCTCGAAAGCCTGCACCTTGTCGGCATCGACATCGTCCAGATAGCCCTGCTCGGCGGCAAACAGCGAGGACGCCATCAGCGCTACCGACAACGGCGAGTACTGGTTCTGCACCATCAGCTGCGTGACGCGCTCGCCATGCTCAAGCTGCTTGCGCGTGGTCTCGTCGAGATCGGAGGCAAACTGCGCAAACGCGGCCAACTCGCGGTACTGGGCCAGCGCCAGGCGGATCCCGCCGCCGAGCTTCTTGATGATCTTGGTCTGGGCCGAGCCGCCGACGCGCGAGACCGACAGACCGGCGTCCACCGCCGGGCGGGAGCCGGAATTGAACTTGTCGGTATCCAGATAGATCTGGCCGTCGGTGATCGAGATCACGTTGGTCGGCACGAACGCGGATACGTCGCCGGCCTGGGTCTCGATGATCGGCAGCGCCGTGAGCGAGCCGGTCTTGCCCTTGACCTCGCCGTTGGTCAGCTGTTCGACGTAATCTGCGTTGATCCGCGCGGCCCGCTCGAGCAAGCGGGAATGCAGATAGAACACGTCGCCCGGATAGGCTTCACGGCCCGGCGGACGCCGCAGCAGCAGCGAGATCTGGCGATAGGCCACCGCCTGCTTGGACAGGTCGTCATAGACGATCAGGGCGTCTTCGCCCTTGTCACGGAAGTATTCGCCCATCGAACAGCCGGCGTAAGGCGCCATGTACTGCAGCGCCGGCGAGATCGCCGCCCCAGCGGCCACCACGATGGTGTGCTCCATCGCGCCATGTTCCTCGAGCTTGCGCACGACGTTGGCAACCGAGCTGTTCTTCTGCCCGATGGCCACGTAGATGCACTTGATGCCCGTGCCCTTCTGGTTGATGATCGCGTCGATCGCAATCGCGCTCTTGCCGATCTGGCGGTCGCCGATGATCAGCTCGCGCTGGCCGCGACCGATCGGCACCATGGCGTCGATCGCCTTGAGCCCGGTCTGCACCGGCTGGTCGACCGACTGGCGTGCGATAACACCCGGTGCCACCTTCTCGATCGGCGACGTGCGGGTCGTGCCCAACTCGCCCTTGCCATCGATCGGGTTGCCCAGCGGATCGACCACGCGGCCGAGCAGTTCCTCGCCGACCGGCACTTCCAGCACCTTGCCGGTCGTCTTGACCTCGCAGCCTTCCGAGATGTGGCGGTAGTCGCCCATCAGCACGGCGCCGACCGAGTCACGTTCGAGGTTGAGCGCCAGCCCGTAGGTGCCGCCGGGGAATTCGAGCATCTCGCCCTGCATCGCGTTCGCCAGCCCGTAGATACGGGCGATGCCGTCGGCCAGGCTTACCAGCGTGCCGACATTGCGCGATTCGGTGACGGTCTCGAAGTTCTCGATCCGTTGCTTGATCAGATCCGAAATTTCCGCCGGATTGAGTTGCATTGATGTCTTCCTCTTTATCCTTCTCGCCGCGTGCGCCACGCGACGGCGTCCACCTTAATGGGCGAGAGACTGGCGCATCCGCGCGAGCTGGGCTGTCAACGAACCGTCGATCACGAGGTCACCGGCGCGAATCACCGCACCGCCGATGACCGAATCGTCCTCGGCGAACGTCATCGAGATACGGCGGTTGAAATGCTTCTCGAGCGCCTGCCCGAATGCCGTGCGCTGACCCTCGGACAATGCCACGGCCGAGATGATTTCCACGTCGAGCCGGTCCTCGGCCGCCGCGCGCTCGGTCTCGAACAGCTCGGCAATCTCCGGCGCCAGCGACAATCGATTGTTGTCGATCAACAGTCGCACGAAATTACGCGCCTGAGCACCGAAGTCGGCAGCGCCGGTTTCGATGATGGCCTCGGCGAGTACCGTTTCGGAGACACGCGGATTGTTCATCAGCGCCGCGACCGACTCATTGGCGACGATGGCGGACAACGCGGCCAGCGCATCCGACCACTGCGACAAGCCGTCGCCGCCGGATGCCTGAGCCAATTCGTAGACCGCCTCGGCGTAAGGCCGGGCCAGGGTGTAGCGCTCAGCCATGACTATCGGATCTCCGCCACGAGGTCGTCGATGATGTCGTTGTGCGCCTGGGCGTCGATCTCGCGCTTGAGGATGCGCTCGGCACCCGTGACCGCGAGTTCGCCGACTTCACGACGCAGCTCTTCCTTGGCGGAAGCCACGGCCTGATCGATCTCCTCACGGGCGGCGGCAACGATGCGATCGCCTTCGGCGCGCGCATCGCCGCGCGCCTTGTCGAGCGTCTCGTTGGCCTGACGCTGGGCATTGGCAAGCAGCTCGCGGGCCTCCTCCTGCGCCTTGGCCAGACGCGACTCGGCCTCCTTGACGGCCTCGTCGAGTTCGAGCCGACCGCGCTCCGCCGCGGCCAGACCTTCGCTGATCTTCTGGCGGCGCTCGTCGATCGTCTTCGTCACCGGCCCCCAGAGCACCTTCTTGACAAAGAAGACGAGGGCCAGAAAGACCAGTATCTGGACGAACAGTGTTCCGGTAATAGCGACCATGACGCGCTCCGGGCTTAGCCGCCGGCCAGGCTAGACAGCGTACCCACAAACGGGTTGGCGAACAGGAACCACATGGCCACACCGAACAGGATGAACGGGAAGGATTCCATGAGGCCGGCGAAGATGAACATGTTGACCATCAGCTGCGGGCGCATCTCCGGCTGCCGGGCGATGCCTTCCAGCGCCTTCGAGGTGATCAGGCCCCAGCCGATCGCCGAACCGAGACCGGCGGCGGCCAGCATGAGACCCACGGCGACGGCCGTCGCGGCGACGATCTCAGCAATTTGTTGTGGATCCGAATGCACGATTGCTACTCCTTATCGACGTTTCTTGGCTTAACGATGGACGAGGTCGGCTTCCCTGTGCGACCCCGTCCCAGCGATGTTCGGATCTCGCGACCCGTTTCCTCTTGCCGGCACGGCGGCCGGCGCGACACCCGATGCCGACAACTCGTGGAGATCTGTCGGCGTGACTGTGGCTCCGGCCGCGCGCTCCGGCGGCCGGCGGTAACGACGCCGGGGGAACGCCCGACGGGTGAAACCTTGTCAGTGTTCCGTCTGCTGCGCCATACCCAAATAGACGATGGACAGCACTGCGAAGATAAAGGCTTGCAGGACACAGATCAGCAGATCGAACACACTCCAGACGAAACCGCCCACGAAGTGCAACGGCGCCCACACCGCCACCATCGCACTCGGCGGCGACAGGGCGGACAGCGTGAGCATCGCCAGCAAGGCAAAGATCAGCTCACCGGCGAACATGTTACCGAACAGTCGCAGCGCCAGGCTGACCGGCTTGGACAAGTCATCGATCAACGTTGTGAGGATGTTCGCAGGGGCCGCGTATTTTCCATACGGATGCGTCAGGAACCGCTTCACATAGCCCTTCATGCCGTTGGCACGCAGCTGGTAGTAAACCATGATCGCGAATACGACGATGGCCATGGCGAACGGCGTATCCAGTGCCGCCGTGGGCAGGATACGGAAATACACGTGCTGGAAGCCGAGCGCGTGGCCGATGCCGCCCAGCACGCTGGGCACGAGATCAACCGGGATGAGGTCATTCAGGTTCATCGCGGTGACCCACAGAAAGATGGTCAGCGCCATCGCGCCAACAAAATCGTTCCGCTTGTGGAAGACCTGCCCCACCTGATCGCTGACGTATTCCACGCCCGCTTCCACGGCCATCTGGATGCCGCCGGGATCCTCGACGGTCAGGCGCTTGCGCACGAACAGCGCAAGAAACGCCACCAGACCGGCGCAGATCAGCCCGACAATGATCAGATCAACCGTGAAGGCGCCAAAATCAAGCAGCCCGGACGGCTGGTGATCGGCCCCGCAGCCAACACACCAGTCAGTGAGATGATGCCTGATGTATTCAGCCGAACCGCTGCCGCTATTGGCCATCGTATCGTCTTCCCATCAATTCGAGCATGTATCGACGCAACGGCCCGGCGGCCAGGTAGTAGGCCAGCTGAGCCCCGCCGAACCCGATCAGCATCGGCACCGGCGCAAAGCCGATCGCACCGATGCCGACCGCGAACGCGATACATACCATGATCATGCGCTCGGCCGCACCCAGCACCAGCCATCGCATGGCCGTGTCCGAGCGCGACGCCTGACCGATTCGCCAGGCCAGCATCAGCGTCATGATCAACGCGACAAGCCCACCGTAGATCGCGGCTACGGCGGCGCTACTCCCATAAATCACGCTGACCAGGATCGCCACACATACAGCGGCGACCGACTGCATGAGCAGCAATCGAGTCACAACATTTCGCATCGATTGTCGCTCGCTGAGGCTGCGTTCCTGGACGCGCTATTCCCTTTGTTTGAGCCGCGAGGCTACCTTGTTTCACTCGCGCATTTCAACAATTTTTCGGACCGCATTGAAGAATTTGCAAGTTGGCTCCAGTTGGCGCGCAGTTACGCGCACACTCCCTGTACATGACAGCCACATCGCCACCAGAACGGCCCCGATGCCACGCCGGGATCGGGTCAGTCGAAGCGCCCCACGAGCGCATCGAGCTCCTCGGCCGATTTGTAGCGGATGACGACGCGGCCACCGCCGCGGCGATCGGGCTCGATGCGCACCCCGGCCTCCAGCCGCCGCGCCAGACTCGACTCGAGCCGCGCCACGGTCGCGTCGCGCTCGGGCTGCGGCGCGGCGGGGGTTTCGCCGGAGAGCAGGGTGCGCACCAGCGACTCGGTCTGACGCACCGTCAGCCGCCGCGCGACGACGCGCTCGGCCGCCCGGGACTGGTCGTCGCCGGTCAGGGCGAGCAGCGCCCGGGCGTGCCCCATTTCGATCTCGCCGGCACGCAGGCGATCGGCCACATCGACATTGAGATCGGCCAGCCGTAACAGATTGGACACCGACGCCCGCGACCGCCCGACCGCTTCGGCGCAGGCGGCATGGGTCATGCCGTATTCCTCGATCAGGCGCTTGAGCGCGGCCGAAATCTCGAGGGGATTGAGATCCTCGCGCTGGATGTTCTCGATCAGCGCGATCGCCATGGCCGCATCGTCGGCGAGTTCGCGCACCACCGCCGGCACCGTGGCCAGCCCGGCCATGCGCGACGCCCGCCAGCGCCGCTCGCCGGCGATGATCTCGTAGCGCTGGGGGTCGTCGTCGCGCCGGCGCACGACCAGCGGCTGCACCACGCCCTGGGCCCGGATCGAGGCCGCCAGCGCTTCCAGCGCGTCGGCGTCCATGTCGCGACGCGGCTGATAGCGGCCGGGCGACAAATCGTCCAGCGCGACCTCGGTCAGGGCGCCGGACGCCGCCGCCTGTTCGTAGTCGTTCGCAAGCAGGGATTCCAGGCCCCGGCCGAGGCCCCGCTTCTTCTGTGCCATAAGCATCGCCCTGATGGTCCGGCCCCGCCGCGCCTCTTACGGCACGGTGATGACCCGATCGGCTGTTGCAATCCATTGTAAAAACACGCCCCGGCCGTGATTCGGCCGATCCCCGCAGCCATGCCTGCCGCGGTTCGCGCGCGCCCGGCGCTAGCTCCTGCGCCGGCGCCCGAACAACGAGGATACCGCACGCCGGGCGCCGCCGGTCGGCGCGTCGACCACTTCGTTGTCGTCGCGACCCAGTAATTCGGCGGCCAACGCCCGGTAGGCGGCCGAGCCGGTGGCGCTGCTGTCGTATGCGAGCACCGACAAACCATGACTCGGCGCCTCGGCCAGGCGGACGTTGCGCGGGATCACGGTCTTGTAGACGGAATCGCCGAAATAATCGACCAACTGGGCCGAGACATCGCCGGTCAGGCGGTTGCGTCCGTCATACATGGTACGCAACACGCCCTCGACGGCCAGCTCGGGATTGATCCGCTGGCGCACGCTGTCGATCGTCTCCAGCAGGGCCGAGAGCCCTTCCAGGGCGTAATATTCACATTGCATGGGGATGATCACGCCGCGCGCGGCGACCAGCGCGTTGATCGTGAGCATGGACAGCGCCGGCGGGCAGTCGATGACGACATAATCAAAGCTGTCGGCGATCGAGGACAGCGCGTCCTTCAACGCGGAACGTCCGCCGCCGCGCTCGCGCAGCCCCACTTCGGCCGCCGTCATGTCGCCGTTGGCGCCCAGCAGATAGAACTGGCCGTCGGCGACGACTTCCAACGCCTCCGCCACGCCCTTGTCGCCGAGCAGGAAATCGCAGACCGTTGCCTCGAGCGCGTTCTTGTCCACGCCCACGCCCATGGTGGCATTGCCCTGGGCATCCATGTCGACCAGCAGCACGCGTTGCTCGGCCTCGGCCAGCGCGGCGGCCAGATTGATGGCGGTGGTGGTCTTGCCCACACCGCCCTTCTGGTTGGCTATGGCGATGATGTTGCTCATGAAAAACAGCCTGGCGGTTGGCGCCGGGTGAAATGGCCCCGAGTCGTGTGCGACCCGAGTTTATCGCATGCGGGAACAGGCCGGTGCCGCCCCGCGCGGCACCGCCTAGATCAGCCCGGGCTCGAGAATCGCGACATGTCGTTCCGCACCGAGCCCCGGCACGGTCACGCGCACGGTTTCGACATGCCGAAAGGCCAGCGGCAGGTCATCCATTTCGGCGGCCGGGTCGCGCCCCTTCATGAGCACGAAACGCCCGCCCGGCGCGATCAGATGGCCGGCGCCGCGCACCGTATCGCCGGCGGTGGCGAACGCCCGCGTGACCACGCAGTCGAAACGCTGCGGCGGGCTGAAGTCCTCGACCCGCGACTGGACCACATCGACGTGCGCCAGCTCGAGCTGGCGGCGCACATGGCGCAGAAACGTGGCCTTCTTGCGGTTCGACTCGACCAGCGTGACCGCGAGCCGCGGGCGGGCGATCGCCAGCACCAGCCCCGGCAGCCCCGGCCCGGCGCCGACATCGGCGAGGTTCGCCCCCACCACGAAATCGGCGATGGCCAGACAATCCAGCAGATGCCGCGTGACCATCGCCTCCGGGTCACGCACGGCGGTGAGGTTATAGGTGGCGTTCCAGGTGTTCAGTTCGCGCAGATAAGCGACCAGACGATCGCGGACGTCGTCGGCGACCGCCAGCCCCAGGGCCTCCATGCCGGCGCCCAGCCGTTGTCCGCATGCGTCCCAGTCGGTCATGGCCATGGCGATCGATCCCCCGATGTGATCCGGCAAAGCCCGGCAGGATACCGGTTTTCAGACGGACGCGGGACCGGCCTTGATCGCGCATGATCGCCGCCGGCTCGATCCGGCGATCCGGCCACGGACACACCGGCCAAGTCCGCGCGTCACCGCCGATCCGCGCCGCCCGCCGGGCTCACGATTCGCCGCGTGCTTCGATCTTGGCCCAGGTGTCGCGCAGGGCGACCACACGATTGAACACCGGCGCGCCCGGCACGTGATCGTATCGATCGGCAACGAAATACCCCGTGCGTTCGAACTGCAGCCGGGTTTCGGGCGCCACTTCCGCGGCATCGGGCTCGATCCAGCAGCCTTCATGCACGGTCAGCGAAAACGGGTTCAGGCCGTCGAGCAGTTCGTCCTCGCGGCCCGGGTTCTCGACCGAGAACAGGCGGTCGTAGACCCGCACCAGCGCCTGCTTGCCATGGCTGGCCGAAACCCAGTGGATGACACCCTTGGGTTTGCTGCCATCGGCAGGATTGGCGCCGAGGGTATCCGGGTCGTAGGTGCAATGCACCTCGACGATCTCTCCCGCGTCGTTCCTGACCACGTCGTGCGCCTCGATGACATAGGCATTGCGCAGCCGCACTTTCTTGCC
Organism: Salinisphaera sp. SWV1; assembly: GCF_052044155.1. Taxonomy (NCBI): domain Bacteria; kingdom Pseudomonadati; phylum Pseudomonadota; class Gammaproteobacteria; order Salinisphaerales; family Salinisphaeraceae; genus Salinisphaera; species Salinisphaera sp. SWV1. The sequence continues at coordinate 121,970 of NZ_JBQDYE010000005.1, read as the reverse complement.
GAGCACGAGCCGCTTGTACTTCTTGTTCACCTGTTCGCGGAAATCCTCTTGCTCGATATAGATCTCGCGCGTCAGCGGCAAGGCACGCTCGCCCATGTCGTCGCGGTTGGGATGGCCCGGCGCAGCCAGCGTCTCGACGCGGCCTTGCTCCCAGTTGGTGATCACCACCTTCAACGGCTCGATCACGCACATCGCCCGCGCCGCGTTGGTGTTCAGGTCATCGCGGATCGCGTGTTCGAGCATGGCCGCGTCGACCGTGCCGCCGCTGCGCGACACCCCCACCATCTCGCAGAAACGCCGAATGGATTCGGGGGTATAGCCGCGCCGCCGGATACCGGCAATGGTCGGCATGCGCGGGTCGTCCCAGCCGTCGACGATGCTCTCGTCGACCAGCCGGCGCAGCTTGCGCTTGCTGGTGATGGTGTAGTTGAGATTGACCCGCGCGAACTCGTACTGCACCGGCCGGCTCGGCACCGGCAGGTGCGCGATCAGCCAGTTGTACAGCGGGCGGTGATCCTCGAATTCCAGCGTACAAATCGAGTGCGTCACGCCCTCGATGGCATCGGACTGGCCGTGGGCGAAATCGTAGGAGGGATAGACGCACCACTTGTTGCCGGTCTGGTGATGGGCCTTGTTGCGGATGCGGTAGATCACCGGATCGCGCAGGTTGATGTTGCCGGACGCCATGTCGATCTTCGCGCGCAGGCTGGCGGCACCTTCCGCGTAGTCGCCGTTCGCCATCGCCGTGAAAATGGCCCGGCTCTCGGCCGGGTCGCGATCGCGGTAGGGGCTGTTGGTGCCCGGTTCGGTGAGCGTGCCGCGATACTCGCGAATCTGTTCGGGCGTGAGCTCGTCGACATAGGCCAGCCCGGCATCGATCAGGGTCAGGGCATAGTCGTAGAGCGTGTCGAAATAATCGGAGGTATAGCGCACCTCGCCGTCCCATTCGAAGCCCAGCCAATGGATGTCGGCCTGAATGGAGTCGATGTACTCCTGGTCCTCGGCGTCGGGATTGGTGTCGTCGAAGCGCAATCGGCAGCGGCCATCGAAATATTCGGCCAGCCCGAAGTTAAGGCAGATCGAGGCCGCATGGCCGATGTGCAGATAACCGTTCGGCTCCGGCGGAAACCGGGTCACGACCTCGCCCTGATGCTCGCCCGAGGCGATCTGCTCGGCGATCAGCGTGCGCAGGAAATTGGTGCCACCGGTTTTTTCGGCGGCGGCGTCGTGGGCGTTGTTGTTGCTCATAGCGGCCGGCTCATCAATACGCAGCGCGAAGATCGACGGGCATGGCGCCCCGTCACGAAACAGCACCGAATTATAACGGGTTGTAACGGATCACTGGCGAGATGAACACGCCACATGCGCGCGGCGACAACGGTCGACCGTCATGATCAATTTAACGTTCAGTTGTTAATGAACGATTCATACAAACAGGATAGAGTCGAGCTGAAATCACACAACGGGCCGCAAGCTCGCCCAGGAGATCCCCATGAACAACCCCACCCCAACCCGCCGTTCGCGCTGGTTCGCGCGGCTGGCCGCGCCGCTGGGCGGCCTGGCGCTGCTCGGCGCCGGCATCGGCGCCGCCCAGGCGCATGATTTCGATCACCACGATCGGGCCAACGTGGAGCTCCACCGTGATCGAACCGTTCATCGCGACCATGAACGCTATCGGGGGCGCGACCACGGCGACCATAACGACCACCGCTATCATCACGAGGATCGCTACGGATGGCGCGGCGAGCGGCGCGATCGCGATCACTATCGCCGGGATTACCGGCGCTACCCGGCGCACCGCTACGCCCGCGATGGCAGGTACGATCATGATGGCGACCGTGGCGTGTTCGGCCGCTGGTAAGTCGTGGAAAGTGGCCGGCAGCCGATCCCGCGCGTCAGGATCGGGCGCCGGCCGCCTCCGGAAAACAAGCGTCTCCCAGGAAATCCGCCACCCGGGCGTAGCGGTCCTGATCGAGCCCGCGAATGACACGCCGCATGCTGGAGCGAATCACCCGCATGGCGCCCTTCAACCCGTAGTGGATGCGCTTGCGGGTACCGAATCCCACACCCAGCGTCCGCAGCGGTCGCTGAAAATGATAATCGAACGATATCTCGCTCAGCTCGACGGTGAGTTCGAGCACCTGCTCACGCTGCATCTGCCCCGGGGGCATGGCGCAACCCGTCGATGATGCGGCGGACGCGTTCGGCCAGCGCGTCGGAAATCGGACAGCCGATGACGGTTTCGGGCATGACAGCCTCCGGTCGATCGCGGCCGGGCCGGCCCAGGGCCTGTTGCCGTTTCGTCCGCGTCCGCGCCAAGCGCAGTTTTGCGGCAAGACGAGGCGTAGCGAACGTAGCGTAGTTGTTCTACGTGAGAGAGCACCAACGCTGTATTGCCGCAAAACAGCGCTTGTCCCGAAGGGTTGGGCCGCAAATCCCCCGATACGGCGTTGCGCGTCTTGATCGTGGCTCGCCACGACCGGCGACGCGCGCCTTGTCTCGACGGATTTGCGGTCTCCAACGCGGCACGTGTACGAAACGGCAACAGGCCCTAGACCACGAACAGATCGGTGAAATCGGGCACGGGCGTCGCCTCGGTCGTCGCCTGATCGGCCACGATTTGGTGGATGCGGGCCGCGTTCTTGGGCGCGATCTTCAACGCAAGACTGGCTTCGAACTTCTTCTTCAATTCCGGAATGCCCTCGGCGCGCCGCCGGCGATGGCCGATCGGGTAGTCCACCGAGACCTTCTCGGTCGCCGAGCCATCGCGGAAAAACACCTGCACCGCGTTGCCGATGGCGCGCTTGTCAGCCTCGAGATATTCGCGGGTGAAGCGCGCGTTCTCGGTCACGGTCATCCTGTCGCGCAGGGCGTCGATGCGCGGATCGGCCGCGACCGCGTCCTCGTAATCGGCCGCGGTCAGGCGGCCGAGGATCAGCGGCACGGCCACCATGTACTGCAGGCAGTGGTCGCGATCGGCCGGGTTGTCCAACGGGCCGGTCTTGTCGATGATGCGCACACCGGATTCCTGGGTCTCGATCACGATCTTTTCGATGTCGTCGAGCCGGCCGGCCACCTCGGGATGCAGGGTAAGTGCCGCCTCGACCGCGGTCTGGGCATGAAATTCCGCCGGGAAGCTGATCTTGAACAGCACTTGTTCCATGACATAGCTGCCGAATTCCTGGCCGAGGGTGAGCGCCTCACCCCGGAACAGCGCGTCCTGGAAGCCCCAGGTCGGCGCGGTCAGCGCCGAGGGATAACCGATCTCGCCGCGCAGCACGCGCAGGGCCAGCAGCACACCCCTGGACGTGGCATCGCCCGCGGCCCAGGACTTGCGCGGGCCGGTATTCGGGGCATGCCGATAGGTGCGCAGCGCGCCACCGTCGATGAAGGCATGCGACACCGCGTTGGTCACTTCTTCCTTGCTGCCGCCGAGCATCCGTGTGACGACCGCGCAGGTGGCAACGCGCACGAGCAGCACGTGGTCGAGCCCGACGCGGTTGAAGCTGTTTTCCAGCGCTAGCACGCCCTGGATTTCGTGCGCCTTGACCATGGCCACGAGCACGTCGCGCAGCGTCAGCGGCGCGCCACCCTTGGCGATCTTGCGGCGCGAGACATAGTCGGCGACCGCGAGAATACCGCCGAGGTTGTCGGACGGATGGCCCCATTCGGCGGCCAGCCAGGTGTCGTTGAAGTCCAGCCAGCGGATCATGCAGCCGATGTTGAAGGCGGCGGTGACCGGGTCGAGCGCATAGGACGTACCCGGCACACGGGCGCCGTGTTCGAGTGTGGCGCCTTCGACCACCGGCCCCATCAGTTTGGTGCAGGCCGGATAGGACAGCGCCTGCAGGCCGCAGCCCAGGGTGTCGATCAGGCAGTAACGCGCGGTTTCCAGGGCTTCGGCACTATCGATCTCGACATCGCAGACATAATCCGCGATTTTTGTGAGAACGGTATCGAAGGGCGCGCGGGAGGCGGAACGGATATCGTGACTCATAACACCTGCAGTTCGTTGTCGCCGGTTCGGCGGCTAGTTGTTCGATTCATCGGCACGGCCGGACGAGCGCTTCTCGGCTGTCGTGCCCCGGGGCTTGTTCTTCGCCGCATCGCCGCCGGGCTCGCTATTACCGGCGGCCTTGCCGTGCGGGCCCTGGCGATTCGACTGCGCCGGGCGCCCCGTGCGCCGGGGTTTCGCCGTCGTCTTGCCGCCGGATGTCCGCCGGGCTGCCGGCTTGTTGCCGACGGTCGCCGCCGGGCTCGCGGGTGCGACGGCGGTCGGTGTCGCCTTCTCCGGGCCGTAGAGCTGGCGCAATTCGTCGAGCGCCTCGCCGGCATACACGGCGATATGCTGCAGCGAGGGCAGGCTGTCGCGGCAGCCGATGAACCCGAAGCCAAGCGTGTCGGCATAGCCGTGCACGGTGATATTGAGCGCCTGCCCGTGGGTGACCAGCGAGGTCGGATAGAAGGCCTCCATCTCGGCACCGTTGATGAACAACGGTTTGCGCGGCCCCGGCAGGTTGGACACCGTGACGTTGAACACCGGACGCGTGCGCCCGGCCATACCCGAGACGAGCGAAAGAATATACGGCGACATCAGAGCGATGGTGTACTGGGTAATCGCCGCAGCCGACAGTTTTTCCAGGCTCGTTTTCGCTGAACGCGTCGAGGCGGCGATCGTTTCGAAGCGCTTGCGGGTGTCGGGCTCGTCGGTGGCCAGGGTCGAGATGATGAAGGTGATCGCGTTGCCGTGTTCGTCGTCGCTGTCGGCGGTGCGCACGGAGACCGGGATGCCGGCGGTGAGCGACTTCCTGGGCAAGGCGTCGATCTCGATCAGATAACGCCGCAGCGCGGTACCGCAGATCGTGAGCACGATGTCGTTGACCGTACCGCCGGCGCCCCGGGCCAAGCCCTTGAGCTCGGTCAGCGAATACAGCTGAGTGGCATAGCGGCGCGGCGCGGTGATGCGGCCGTTGAGCACCGAACTGGGCGCGGCGAACGGCAGCCCCATCGCATTCTTGCCGGAACGCGCGGCGCGCAACATGTCGCGGACCACGCTGGCGAAACCCGACAGCGATGTGACCTGTTCACTCGCGCCGGCGACGATCTGGGCCGCGGCCCGGTACAGGCCGGGTTGATGTTCTTCCGGCGGCTTGCGTCGACGTTTTTTCGGCTCGATGGCCCAGAACGGCGGCCGCCCGCTGGTTTCGGCGGTGCCGTCCAGGGCGCGCGCCAGCAGCCGCATGCCCGCCACGCCATCGATCAACGAATGGTGGATCTTGAGATACAAGGCAAAGCGCCGGTTTTCCAGCCCTTCGATCAGGTGACATTCCCAGGGCGGGTAATCGAAATCGATCGGGTGGCTGTGCAGCCGCGAAGTCAGGGTACCGAGTTCGACCTCGCCCCCCGGCGACGGCAATGCCGAATGCCGAAAATGATAGTCGACATCGATCTCGTCGAGCAGCTCCCACTCGGGCACCACCGTGCGCAGGCGGCCCGAGCGCAGGCGCTGATTCCACGGACGATACGCGACCGAGTAACGACGCCAGTGCGCGACCAGCCGCTCACAGAAATCCGCCGGTGCGTCGTCGGGCAGCCTGAACGTCAGCAGGCCGCCGACCTGCATCGGTGCGTTGGGGGTTTCCACGTTGAGCCACGCGGTATCCACCAGATTAAGTCGTTTCGTCTGCATCGCGCACCTCGCGCACGCCACTGTTTTCTTGCCCCCGGGTCCCGATACGAGCCGGTACTCGGATTCGAGCATACGCCGATCACCGGTCGCGATATCGGGCCCTGCCCCGATATCGCGACAGCGTCGGCCGGCGCGGCTCAGCCCACCGCCGCCGTGATGAACAGGCCCACCGTGCAGGCCGTGGCAGCGAACCAGACCAGACTGCGCAGGCTGGCGCGATCGGTGATATAGCACCAGCCATAGACCAGCCGCAGCACGATAAACAATACCGCCAGGGTGTTGATCGCGCCGATAGCGCCGCCGACGATCCCGGCGATGATCACACCGGCGGCGAATGGCGGGAAAGCCTCGAAGCTGTTGAGCTGGGCCCAATAGGCGCGTTTTTTCGCGCCCTGGGTGGCGTCCAGCCATTCACGCGGGTTGTGGTTTTCGCGCGGGCCCATCTTGCTGTCGCCGGCGAATTTCGCATAGCCGATGAAGGCCAGCGGCATGAAGGCGGCGATCAGAACACACCAGTAAGCCAGAATCATGGCATTCCCCCTTGGGGTTGTCGGTTTATGGCCGGCCCTCAGCCACGCGAGTCGATCGGCACGTACTCGCGTGTCTCCGGCCCCACATATTCCGCGCTCGGGCGGATCAGGCGATTGTCGGCGCGCTGCTCGAATATATGCGCGCCCCAGCCGGTCAGACGCGAGATCACGAAGATCGGGGTGAACAGCTCGGTCGGAATACCGAGAAAATGATAGGCCGTGGCGTGATAGAAGTCGGCGTTGGGGAACATGCCCTTTTCGTCCTGCATGACCTGCTCAAGCCGCTGCGAGATCGCGTACAGATTGCGCCGGCCGTCGTCGTCGCCGGCCAATTGCTCCGACCAGGCCTTGATGATGGGGTTGCGCGGGTCGCCGGTCTTGTAGACCCGATGGCCGAAGCCCATGATCTTTTCCTTGTTCGCCAGCATGCGGCGCAGGCCGGCCTCGGCGTCGTCCGGATCGGAAAACGACTCGATCAGCGCCATGGCCTTTTCATTCGCCCCCCCGTGCAGCGGCCCGCGCAGGGCGCCGATCGCGCCGACCACGGCCGAGTAGAAATCCGACAATGTCGCCGTGATCACCCGCGCGGTGAAGGTCGAGGCATTGAATTCATGCTCGGCGTAAAGGATCAGCGAGGTCGACATCGCCTTGACGGCTTCCTCGTCCGGGCGCACCCCGTGCAGCAGGTGCAGGAAGTGGGCACCGATCTTGTCGTCGTCGGTCTCGACCTCGATGCGCTCGCCGGAATGCGTGAAGTGGTACCAGTACAACAGGATCGACGGAAACGCCGCGAGCAGGCGATCGGCCACATCGTGCTGCTGGGCCTCGGGGTCGTTTTCCTGTTCGATGGTGCCGAGCACCGAGGCGCCGGTACGCATCACATCCATCGGATGGGTGTCGGCCGGCAGCACTTCCAGCGCGGTCTTCACCGCGTCGGGCAGGCCGCGCCGCGCCGCCAAACGCCGCTTGTAGTCCGCCAGCTGCGACCGCGTCGGCAGCGCCCCGTACAGCAGCAGATACGCCACTTCCTCGAACTCGGCGCGGCGGGCCAGGTCATCGATGGCATAGCCGCGATAGGTGAGTCCGACGCCGGCCTTGCCGACCGTACAGATCGCCGTCTTGCCGGCGGTTACGCCTGCCAGCCCCGCAGTATTCTGGCTCTCGGCCATGAGAAATCTCCTCGTGTTTCGTGTATATCGTGAATCAGCGCGTGACGTCGACCACGGTGCGACCACTATGCTCGCCCGCGATGATCGCATCGCAGACGGCATGGACATCGTCCAGCCCGATCGTCTCATGGGCGATGCGATCGAGCTGTGCCGGCTTGAGCGCGCCGGCCAGCTCGCCCCAGACGGCATCGCGGCGCGATGCCGGGCATTCCACGGAATTGATGCCGAGCAATGACACACCGCGCAGAATGAAAGGCAGAACCGTCATCTCCAGCCCGGGGCCGGCGGCCAGACCGATCGCCGCCACGTTACCGAACTGGACGATCTGGCCGAGCATGTCGGCGAGCACCGGACCGCCCAGCGTATCGATCGCGCCGCCATAGCGCTCCTTGCCCAGCGGCTTGCCGCCGAGGTCCAGATCGGCCGGCGCGATCACGTCGCGGGCCCCCAGGTCGCGCAACGCCGGGCCCTGGGTTTCGACCCGGCGCGTCACGGCGACCGGCGAGAATCCGGCCTGGGCCAGCATCTGGATGGCGAACATGCCGACACCGCCGGAAGCGCCGGTGACCAGAATCGGGCCGGCCGTCGGCATCTGGAAATTATCCTGCAGCCGCGCTACCGCAAGGCCTGCGGTGAACCCGGCCGTGCCCAGCGCCATCGCCTGCCACAGCGTCAGGCCGTCCGGCAGCGCGGTCACGCAGTCCGCCGGTACGCGCACGGTCTCGGCCAGACCGCCGTCGCGCGTTTCGGACAACTGCCAGCCGGTCACCAGCACCGCGTCCCCCGGCGCAAAGCGCTCGTCCTCGCTGGCGCGGACCACGCCGGCCACGTCGATACCGGCATTCAGCGGCCGCTTGCGTGCGATCCGGCCGGCGCCGGTGATCGCCAGCGCATCCTTGTAGTTCAAACTCGAATAACGGGCCTCGATCACCACCGCCCCGGCGGTCAGTTCGGCCGGGTCCATCTCGGTGATCCGGCCGCGTGGGCCGTCGTCGGTGTCAATGATCCGCAGCGCTCTCACGGCGGGCTCCCGATGTGCAAGTGAAAACACCACTTTTTTAACACAGCAGGCCGGCGATCTGTTGCGCCGCTGTCCCGGACGGGCTCCGGTGCGGCGGCACACGGCCGTACCGGAGCTCTCGGCCCTGCGACGCAGCCCGGCACGCCGCGCATTGCCACGCCGCCCGGGGCCGACACCGGCCGGGCCCGCGCGGGCAGGCTTGAGCGCGAATCAGGCTCGGCGTAGGCTTGCCGCATCATCCAACCACCGCTGATCTGCGATGAGCGACAACGTTTACAAATCCATCGAACTGACCGGCTCCTCCGAGACCAGCCAGGAAGATGCCGTGCGCAAGGCCGTCGCCGCAGCGGCCAAGACCATCAAGCACATGCGCTGGTTCCAGGTGGTCGATACCCGCGGCCACATCGATGGCGACGAAATCGCGCACTGGCAGGTGACCGTGAAGATCGGGTTCACCCTCGATAACTGATCGAGGCCATGCCGATGAGCGACCAGCCCAGTCCCTGGCAGGGTGATCTGGACCGTGCCGATCTGATCGAGGCCAATGCGCCGCCCGATCCGCTCGCGCTTTTTGCCGACTGGTACCAGGCAGCGGCCGGATGCGGCCTGCGCGAGCCCACCGCGATGACCCTGGCCACGGTCGACCCGGATGGCACGCCGTCGGCGCGGATCGTGCTTCTGAAAGGCTTCGACGACACCGGCTTTCGTTTCTACACCAATTACGAGAGCCGCAAGGGCGCCGCGCTGGCCGCAAACCCGCAGGCCGCCCTGGTGTTCTGGTGGGAACCGATCGAGCGCCAGGTTCGGGTGACCGGCCCGGTCACCCGGCTCGACCCCGCCGTATCCGATGCCTATTTCGAGCGTCGCTCGCGTGGCAGCCGGCTCGGCGCGCATGCCTCCCCGCAGAGCCGGCCGCTGGCCGGGCGTGCCGAGCTGGAACAACGTCTGGCCGAGGCCGAAGCCCGATTCCATGATCGCGAGGTGCCGCGCCCCGGCCACTGGGGCGGCTATCTCGTGGCGCCCGAAGCGATCGAGTTCTGGCAGGCCCGGCGCAGCCGTCTGCACGATCGACTACGCTATATCCGGGACGCACAGGCCGGATGGCGCCTCGAACGCCTCGCGCCCTGATCGCCCACCCCCCGATGCGCCCCGCCGCGCGGCCAACCCGGGCCGCCGTTGCCGTTTGGAGATGAAATGAGTCCGTTGCGTTTGGTTGCCCGGCTGGCCTGCCTGTTGTTCGTATTCACCACGGCGCCGGCGCTGGCAGCGATGTACGACATGCCGCCGCCCGGATCGGATGTGGTCGGCCACATTCAGCACATAAAGACCAAGAAATCCGACACGTTCGTGAAGCTGGCGCGCAAATACGACGTCGGCTACCGCGACCTGCGCGAGGCCAACCCGAACGTCGACCCCTGGCTGCCGGGCGACGGCACGCCGCTGGTGATCCCCACCGAGTATGTGCTGCCCAACGTGCCGCGCCGCGGCATCGTCATCAATCGGCCGGAGATGCGGATCTACTACTTCCCGCCCAAGGGCAGCCGGTATGCCGGCAAGGTCTTCACCTTCCCGGTGGGCATCGGTCGCCAGGGGTGGGCCACGCCGGTAACCCATACCCACGTGGCGCAAAAAATCCCGCATCCAACCTGGACGCCACCGCCATCGATCAAGGCCGAACACGCCAAGAAAGGCGACCCGCTCCCCGACGTCGTGCCCGCCGGCCCGAACAACCCGCTGGGCCAGTACGCGCTGCGCCTGGGCCTGCCCTCGTATCTGATTCATGGCACCAACAAGCCGGCCGGCATCGGCATGCACGTGTCACACGGCTGTATCCGGCTATTTCCCGAGGATATCGCCGCCCTGTTTTCGATGGTGGCCAAGGGCACACCGGTCAATATCGTCAGCGAGCCCTACAAGGTCGGCTGGAAGGGCGCTACGCTGATGATGGAAGTGCAACCGCCGAACCCGGAAGGCGGCAAGCCAGTGCAATCCTATACGCCCTGGGTTCAGGCGCTCATCGCCGCGACCAAGAACGAGCCCAATGCCCCCGTGAACTGGAACAAGGCCGAGAAGGTCGTGCACGACGCCAATAGCATACCGGAGGCGATCGGTACCGATCCGCACAAGCACGATCCGAATACCACGGCCCATGCCGATGCCGCCTCGAGTTGATCGCGCCTGGACAGGGGCTCCGCCGCGCGCGATAGCCACAAAAAAAGCCCCGCCAAAAGGCAGGGCTTTTCCCAAGCGGGTCGAACCCGCTGACGAGCGCGCTTACTTCTGCTGAGAAGTCTTGAACATACGCTCCATACGCTGCGAGTTCGACTGCGCCATCGACTTCGCCTGGTTGGCCGTCTGCAGGGCCTGGTTGGCCGTCTGCTGAGCCTCATTGGCGGTCGACTGAGCCGATTCAGCCTTGCGCGTGGCCTGATCTACCTGCGATTTCAGCGCGCCATTCTGGCTGGCACAACCCGCGGCGGCCGCAACGATGCCGACAGCAAAGGCCGTCTTCAAAACCGTCTTGATCATAATAGCAACTCCTGATTATTGCTTTGCCCCGACCGGAAACCCCCGACCGTGCTAATTAAATCTAGCATAACTTCGTTTCGTTGTTGATACGATCAGGCCTTCCGGCCCATGTCTTTTGAACCGAGGAGCACACGCATGAGCGACCGTCGGGTACACGAAACTGAAATTAAACTGAACAACGACACCCGGCTCGGCCATCTCACACTGGATAACCCGGCGGCACTCAATGCGTTGCGTCTGGACATGGTCGAGGCCATCCAGGCCGCAGTCAAACGCTGGGAGGCCCGCGAGGATGTGGTCGCGATTCTGATCGATGCCGATTCGGACAAGTCTTTCTGCGCCGGTGGCGACGTCGTGAACCTGTACCGCTCGGCCATCGGCGACGCCGATCCGGACTATCCGCGCCGCTTCTTCACGCATGAATACCAGCTCTGCCACGATCTGCACCGCCTGAAAACGCCGTGCATCGCGTGGGGGCACGGTATCGTCATGGGCGGCGGCATGGGCGTGTTCTCCGGCGCGAGCCACCGGGTGGTCACCGAAACCTCGCGCCTGGCGATGCCCGAAATCAAGATCGGTCTGTTCCCCGACTGCGCGGCGACCTGGTTCTTCAATCGCCTGCCGCGTTATCTCGCCCGCTTCATTGCGCTGACCGGCGCCACGCTCAACGCCGCCGACAGTCTGTTCGCGGGGCTGGCGGATCACGCGATCGCGCATGCGGCCAAGCGCGACGTGGTCGATGCGCTGACCGCGGTCGAGGACTGGTCGGATCCGCAGGCGACGGTGGCCGATGTGCTCGGGCGCGCCGAAGGGAATCGGCCGGCCGCGACCGCTGGCGATGCCCGTCTGGTCACGCATCTGGATACCCTGCGCACGGCCGCCACCGGCTCCGACCTGGTCACGATCGTGGCGCGCCTGTCGGCACTGGCCGCAGCCGAGGACCCCTGGCTGGCCGAAGCCGGGGCCAATATCGCCGCCGGCTGCCCGGTAACGGCCCATCTCGTTCACCGCCAGCTCGAGATCGGCTGCTTCCTGTCGCTGGCCGAGGTCGCGCGCACGGAACTGGCCATGGCGCTGCAATGCTGCGCGCGCCCGGATCTACCGGAAGGCGTCCGGGCGCTGCTGGTGGACAAGGATCGCCAGCCCCGCTGGCGATATGCGAGCGTGGCCGACGTGCCGCCCGATTACGTCGACGCGCATTTCCAGCCGGCCTGGACCGGCGCTCACCCGTTGGCGGCGCTGGTACCGGCGGCGCTCTGAATGATGTCGCGCGCCGCGACTACGACGAACAGCTCAACACCAGACCGCGCGCCCAGTCCGGCGGCAGGCGCGCGTAGTCGGCGTGCTCGGGCTGTTCATCGAAGGGGCGGCGCAGAATCGCGTGCAGGCGCTCGATTTCACCGTAGTCGCCCTGCCGGGCACGCTCGATGGCGTCCTGGGCCAGGTAGTTGCGCAACACATACTTCGGATTGACCAGCCGCATGCGCTCGGCCCGCTGTGCGTCGTCGGCGTCGGTGGCGCCGAGCCGCGTCCGCCAGTCGGCCAGCCAGGACAGTGCCGCGTCGCGCTCGACGAATTCATCGACGAACGGGGCGCCCGTGGCCTTCGGGTCGGCCGAGACATGGCCCAGCGCACGAAATGTGCGCGTAAAGTCCGCACCGTCGACGGCCATGATCCTGAGCAGCTGTTCGATCAACTCGGCGTCGCCCTCCGCGCCATCGAGCAGCCCCAGCTTGGCGCGCATGCGTGCTTGATACGCCTGGTCATAAAGCCCGCGATAATCCGCGAGCAGTTGCTGGCCGATTTCCACCGCGGCTTCCGGCTCGTCGGCCAACAGCGGCAGTATGGCCTGAACGAACCGGCCAAGATTCCACAGCCCCACCGCCGGCTGCTGGTTGTAGGCATAACGGCCGGCTTCGTCGGTATGGTTGCAGATCCACTGCGGATCGAAGCTGTCCATGAAACCGAACGGACCGTAGTCCAGGGTCAGGCCCAGCACCGACATGTTGTCGGTGTTGAGCACGCCATGGCAGAAACCCACGGCCTGCCAATCGGCCACCAGCTCCGCGGTCACGCCGATCACCTCCGCCACCCAGGCCCGGTAACGCTCGGCATCGCCGTCGATGGCGGCGACCCGGGCGTGGTGACTGGCGATAACATGATCGGCCAACGGCGCGAGTTGGTCGAACTGGCGGTTGTAGAACAGCATCTCGAAGCTGCCGAAGCGCACCAGCGAGGGCGCGACCCGGGTGAGTATCGCCGAGGTCTCGACCGTTTCCCGATAGACTGGTGCATCGCTACCGACGATGGCCAGCGCGCGCGTGGTGGGAATGCCCAGCCCGGCCAGGGCCTCGCTGCCCAGATATTCCCGCACGGTCGAACGCAGCACGGCGCGGCCGTCGGCGAAGCGGGAATACGGCGTTCTGCCAGCGCCCTTGAGCTGGATGTCGTAACGCTGGCCACGGCCGTTGACGACATCGCCCAGCGTGATCGCCCGGCCATCGCCGAGCTGGCCCGCCCAGACGCCGAACTGGTGGCCGCCGTAGCGATGCGACACCGGCGCCGCACCCGCCGGCACGCGGTTGCCCGACAGCACCTCGGCATAGCCTTCCCGGCGTGCGCGCTGACCATCGATATCGAGCAGCGCTGCCACATCGTCGTTGAACACCACCGGATACGGTGCGTCGATTGCGGTGGGCTGCTGGCGCGTGTACCACGGCTCGCCCATGGCCGCGCCGTGATTACGCCAATCCAGCGCCCAGATGTCGGTTGTATCGGGGACTGTGCTCATGTTTCGACCCTTGCGGCGACGCCACCATCACACAAGTGGTGGCCGCCGACATCGCCACGGCCCCTCAATGGTTCTTGCCATCGCTGCCGGAACCGGCGCCGGCCGGCGGCGTCTGGCAATACACGGCACCGGGATCGCCGGTGCCGTCATGGATGCGTACCAGTTTGGCGTTGGGCTGTTTGCGGCATTTTTCCTGCTGGTCCCGCAGCCGCGCCGCCTGGACGGTCTGGCTGTGCTCGTAGGCCGCCCGCGCGTCGCGCAGATGCGCGATGTCGTCCGATAACGGCTGACCGGCGCCCGTCGGCGCGCTCGGGTCATACGGCGCGTTGGTGGCATCGAAGGCATCCACCGGATCCTTGTACGGTCCCGGATGACGCGGTGGCGGTGGGTGGTTCATGCAGGCCGTCAACAGCAACGTCAGCATGGCCGCGGTCAATACGGTTATGGTGCCCCGGTTCATGGTCTTTCCCGGCGGAGTTGGGTTCTGTGTCAAGTCTAGGGCCTGTGGCCGTTTCGTACACGTGCCGCGTTGGAGACCGCAAATCCGTCGAGACAAGACGCGCAACGCCGTATCGGCGCCCTGGTTGATTTTATGGGCGGCCCGACCCGAAGGGACAAGCGCCCAAAGATTAACGACACGACGGCAATCCAGCGTTGGTGGTCTGTCACGTAGAACGACTACGCTGCGTTTGCGACGCCTCGTCTTGCCGCAAAACTGCGCTTGGCCCCCTATCGTGTCGGCCAAGGCGCAGGACACCGGCCGCAGTCATTCTGCGCTCAAGCCCTGCAACGCCGGATGGCGCGATCTGGGCCTCCGGTCACGCCAAGTGACGACAGCCCGGGCCCAAACGCGCTAGGATGCGCCTCTTTTAACGCGAATCGAACCATGCAAACGCTACACGTCTGCCGTGATTTCGACGCCGATGCGGCCACGATCTTCGACGTCGTCGCCGATCATGCCGGCTATGCCAGCCTGCCCGGAGTGCGCGCCGCCTGGCTGCGCACGCCCGGCGAGACCGAGCGTGGCGGCGTCGGCGCGGAACGAGTGATTCAACTTCCCGGGATGCGCTTTATCGAACGCATCACCGAATACGAACCGGGCGAGTCGCTGGGCTACCGCATCATCGAATGCCCACTGCCGATCGATCATATCGGCGCGCGCATCATGCTGCAGTCGCTGGGCACCGACGGCAACCGGACCCGCGTGCACTGGACCTCGCGCCTGCGCGGCACCACGCCCCTGGCCGCCGACCTTACCGCCGCGGTGTTCGCTACCCAGATGCGTCTGGCTTATCGCGGCGCGCTGGAAGTCTGGGCGCGCCGGCTGCGTGGCTGAGATCTGTTGCAATAGGCCCGCCCGAGCGGTGGCTAATCCGCCCGGCCGGTCCCGTTGCGCTCCCGCAGCGCGTCGCGGATCTCGGTCAGCAACACTTCCTCGCGCGAGGGCGCGGGCGGCAGGCTGGGCGCCTCGGCTTCCTGGCGCTTGAGCTTGTTGAGCAGGCGCACCACGACGAAGATCGCGAAGGCGACGATCACGAAATTGATTATCGTCTGGATGAAGCTGCCGTAGTTGACCGTCACCGCCGGGTTGTGGCCCGCCGCCTGTCGCAGCGTGACCCTGAGATTGGCGAAATCCACACCGCCGATCAGCATACCCAGGGGCGGCGTGACGATATCGTTGACCAGCGACGTCACGATCTTGCCGAAGGCCCCGCCGACGACCACGCCGACCGCCAGGTCGATCACGTTGCCGCGCACCGCGAAACTCTTGAACTCGCTCCAGAAGCTCATGCTGGCTGTCCTGCCGGGATAACCGGCTGAGTGTAGCGCCGTTCGCGCGCCCGCGGGGTCAGTGCCAGCCGACCGGCTGGTAACCGCGCTCCCGCAGGCAACGATCGACGTAGGCGCGATAGGCAGGCGCCGGACCGCCATCGTGGTGGAATACGTCGCGTACCAGCCCGACGGCGACGCCACCCGCCGCGCCGGCCGCCGCCCCGCGCGCCGCGTTGCCGTAGATCGCACCGGCGGCCGCGCCCCCGGCCCCGCCCATGGCGCCGTGTTCGACCGCGCTGCGCCCGACGTGGCCCTTGGAATAATCCAGGCCGGCGTCCCGCGCCTGTTGCGTACAGGCCGCCACGGCCTGCTCGCCGCCCGGCGGCATGCCCCCGCCGTGGGCGTAGAGCACCGGGTTGCGGCTGGCGCAGCCGGACAGGCCGAGTACGGCCGTTGCCGTCATAATCAGTGCACAAAGATTCCACATGGCAACAAGATCCAGCAACGACAGCGTTCGGACGAGGCGATCAGGCGTAATGCGTTTTCAGATGCTTGGCGATGGCGGCCGGCTTGAACAGGGCGTGTTCGGTATTGGGATCGATCATCGACGGCACTGGCGGGTGCGCGCCGTCGACACAATCGGGCGCGGCGCGGCGGATCCACGCCGCTGGCGCCGGCGCGTCGGCCAGCGCCTCGGGGCTGCGCAGGACATACGGCAACTCCAGCGCCGCCAGTAGGCCGCGCACGGCCCGGGCATGCCGATCGCGTTCGTCGCTGAACAGCTCGAACAGCCATGCCGGCGGCAGCCGGCCGCGGTCGTCGGCGACCCGCATGCCGTACAGGTCGCGAACCCGCGCACCGGCCGCCGTGCCCAGCGCCCCGGCGGCCTCGGGCGGCGCGCGGCGTGCATCCCGCCGATCGAAATAGCGGATGATGTCGCCGGATTCGTACAACACCGTGTCGGTGTCGTCATCGACCAGCAGGGGAAACTGCTGGCGCCCGCCCACCGCTTCGGCCTGCGGACGAAACCGTCGCCCGCCGCGCGGACAGGGAAATACCACGGCATCGAGCACGCGCTCCATCAACGCTTCGCGTACCCGGCCGCAGAACGGGCAACCTTCGTACTCGTACAGATACAGCATGCCTTGGATCATACCGCATGGCGCGGCGCACGCCGGGCGCCCCGGCGGCTTGTTCGCCGGGCGCCGCCCCGCCACAATCGCCGCGCCACTGCCGGACAACGATCATGGACAAGCGCGATTTCGATTACATACTGCCCGAGGCGTCGATCGCCCAGGCACCGCTGACCGAGCGCCGGGCCTCCCGTCTGCTCCGCCTCGACCGGCGCGACGGAACATGGGCCGACCGCCGGGTCGTGGATCTGCCCGAACTGCTCGGCCGCAACGACCTGCTGGTATTCAACGACACGCGGGTACTGGCCGCGCGCATGCACGGTCACAAGGCCACGGGCGGCGCAGTGGAAGTCATGCTCGAACGTATCCTCGACAGCGCGCGCCTGACTGCCAAGATCCGGGCGAACAAGCCCCCGCGCATCGACGCCGAAATCATCATCGGCGCAACTCGCCTGACCGTGGCCGCCCGGCACGGCGAGCTGTACACACTCGTACTGACGGACCCGGCATCGTCGGTGCACGACCTGCTCGATGCGCATGGCCACATGCCCCTGCCGCCCTACATCCGGCGGCCGGACGAAATCGCCGATCGCGAACGCTATCAGACGGTCTGGGCCCGTCATGACGGCGCCGTGGCCGCGCCCACGGCAGGCTTGCATTTCGACCATGTGCTGCTCGAGGCACTGGCCGAGCGCGGTGTGGACTTCGGCACCGTCACGCTGCATGTGGGCTCGGGTACCTACCAGCGCCTGCGCGAAGGCGATGTGCGCGCGCAGCGGTTGCACGCCGAGCGTCTGCAGGTCGGCCAGGCCTTGTGCGATCAGGCCGCGGCGGCGCGGGCGGCCGGCGGGCGCGTGATCGCGGTCGGCACCACCGCCGTGCGCAGCCTGGAGACCGCGGCCCGCGCCCACAACGGCCGGCTCGGCCCGTACACGGGCGAAACGCAGCTGTTCCTGAAGCCCGGTGACGACTTCCACGCGGTGGACGCCATCTTCACCAACTTCCACGAACCGCAGTCGAGCCTGTTGATGCTGGTATCGGCGTTTGCCGGCCGCGACAACGTGCTGGCCGCCTATGCCCACGCGATCGAGGCCGGCTATCGCTTTCTCAGCTATGGCGACGCCATGTTTCTCGCCTGAACGTGATCCGTATACTCGCAGGTTGATCGGATATCGAACCCGGAGGGGTCGCCGGTGGCGCACCATACATTGCCGTTCTGGCTGCTGATCGGCATGCTGGCAGTGTTGCTGCTCGCCGGCCGGCTGATCTCCGGGCTGATCCGGTGGGCGATCCGGCGCGCCACGCCGGCCACGCGCCGTATCGCCATCCGCACCGGGGACGCGCTGGTGCGCCGCCGGCCCGGACTCGACGCGGTCGGCCGCCGTTTTCCGCGTCCCCGCGCCTGGGTCGCCAGGCGCTTCGCCACCGATCGCTTCACCGGGCTGCCGTTGACACTGATCGTCGTCGCGGCCGGCACTCTGGTCGCACTCGGCGGCGATCTGGCCGAAGACGTCATCCAGCGCGAGCGGATCGTGCAGTTCGATGCCCGGGTGAACGCGGCCCTGGCGCCGCTGCGTCACCCCGATCTGCTGCATGTATTCGCCGCCATCACCCATCTGGCCGACGTCACCACACTGGTGGCGGTGGTGCTGGTGGTCACCGCCTTTCTCTGGGCCTACCGCCGCCCGACCTATATTCCGGGCCTGCTGCTGACCGTACTCGGCTCGCAGACACTGACCTATGCCGGCAAATACGCCATCGATCGCCCGCGGCCGGAATTCCTGACTTTTGCCAGCGCGGTCACGCCCTCGTTCCCCAGCGGCCACGCCACCGGCGCGATGGCGATCTACGGCTTCATCGCCTATGCGATCGCACGCAATATGGCGAGCGCGCGACTGCGTTTCGAGCTGGCCTACGGATGCGGGGCACTGATCCTGCTGATCGCGTTCAGCCGGCTCCTGCTGTCGGTGCATTTCGCCAGCGATGTGGCCGCCGGGCTGCTGGTCGGCGGCTTCTGGTTGCTGGCCGGTTTCGCGCTCACCGAATACCTGAACGATCGCGCCGCCCGGCGCTGATGCATTCAGCGGCCGCCGGACTGTTCGCCGGCAGCCTCCAGCTCGTCGCGCTCGAACAACGCCTCCAGTTCGACCGCGGCTTCACGCACGCGTTTTTCCAGCCGTTCCTGATCGTTGGCTACCTCGTAATGCTCGGCCAGACGTGCCTCGTCGTGGGCCTTGAATGTCTTCTGCACACGCTCGACTTCCGCCCGCGGCAGGCCGAGCGCGCGCATGGTGTCGCCGGCCAGCGCGATGCTGGAGAGAAACGTATCGCGCTCGAACACGGTCACGCCCAGATCCATCAACCGATAGGCATGCTGACGGTCGCGGGCCCGCGCGACGATGGTCAGATTCGGAAAATGGGTCTGCACCATGTGCACGGTCCGCAGCGAGACTTCGACATCGGCAATGGCCAGCACCAGTACACGCGCCTCCTCCGCGCGTGCGGCGCGCAGCATGTCGACCCGGGACGCATCGCCGTAATAGACCTTGGCGCCGA
This sequence comes from Salinisphaera sp. SWV1, assembly GCF_052044155.1. Classification (NCBI taxonomy): domain Bacteria; kingdom Pseudomonadati; phylum Pseudomonadota; class Gammaproteobacteria; order Salinisphaerales; family Salinisphaeraceae; genus Salinisphaera; species Salinisphaera sp. SWV1. The sequence continues at coordinate 102,779 of NZ_JBQDYE010000005.1, read as the reverse complement.
AGCGGCGCACGAAGTCCACCTGGGCCGGATTGGCCTCGAGCGCGACGAAGCCGATCCGCTTGGCCCGCAGCATGCGCGCGACGATGCCACCCACGCGGCCGAAGCCCGCGATGATCACCGGATGCTCCGATTCGGCGGGCATTTCGTAGTCGGGCGTGCCGGCGGCCGGCGCGCGCCGGGCATTGAACCAGGCCACGCCCTGCACCGCGAATGGCGTGAGCACCATGGACAACGTCACCGTCGCTACCAGCACATCGGCTTCGGCCTGCACGAACAGATGCCCGGCCACCGCCGTCGACAGAATCACGAAGGCGAATTCACCGCCCTGGCCAAGATAGGCCGCCAGATTGCGCGAGGCGGCCCAGGACAGTCCGTGCCGACGCGCCAGGACCGCCAGGATCAACCCCTTGATCGCCACCAGGCCCAGCGTGAGCTCGATCAGATAAACCGGCTGCGAGGCGAACAGACCGAGATTGATCGACATGCCCACCGCGATGAAGAACAGGCCGAGCAGCAGATCCTTGAACGGATCGACGTTGGCCTCGAGCTCGTGCCGATACTCCGAGTCGGCCAGCAGCACGCCGGCCACGAACGCCCCGAGCGCCACCGAAATACCGGTGGCTTCCATGATCGCGGCGGTGCCGACCACGATCAGCAGCGTCATGGCGATGAAGATTTCCTGCATGCGCGTGGCCGCCACCACGCGCAGCGCCGGCTTGAGAACATAGTGACCGCCGACCACCAGCCCGGCGATCACCGCCGCCACCTTGGCCGTCTTTTCGATGCCGCCGAGCAGCGTGACCTCGGCATGGCCGACCGACAACAACGGCAGCAGTGCCAGAATCGGAATCACCGCCAGATCCTGGAACAACAGGATGGCGAAAGCCGAGCGACCGTGGCGCGAGGTCAGTTCACCGCGTTCGCCGAGCATCTGCAGCGCAAACGCGGTCGACGACAATGCCAGCGAGAAGCCGGCCACCACAGCGGGCGCGGGCGGCAGGTGCATGATCCAGGTCGCGCCCAGCGACAGCACGACACCGCTGGCCAGCACCTGCAGTCCGCCGAGGCCGAGAATGGTCTTGCGCAAAGCCCACAGACGGCGAGGCTGCATCTCCAGGCCGATGATGAATAACAGGAAGACCACGCCGAACTCAGCCAGATGCAGTACCTCGTCGACCTGGTCGATCAGGCCCAGGCCCCACGGCCCGATCACCACCCCGGCGAGCAGATAACCGAGCACCGACCCCAGGCGCAATTTCTGGGCGATCGGCACCGCGATGACCGCCGCCGCGAGAAACACCACCACTTCGACCAGCGACACGCTCAAAACGATTACTCCTGAATAGGCTGCGACTAGCTTAGAGCCTGCCGCGGTTGGCCACGAGCCCCCGGAGCGGCGGCGCCGCACGCCCACTCCGCGTCAAATCACAGCAAGGCCCGGGCCAGGTGCGGCCCGCCAACACGCATTCATACCGCACACCGGTGACGGTGTCATGGCGTCGCCGCCGATATCGAAGCATGCGGGGGTTCGGGGCCAAACGCCGCCCGGGGAGTGGGCGCCGCGACGGCGGTACCGTCCGGCTCGGGCCGCCCTTCATCACCTGGGGCCTGTTGCCGCTTCACGCGACGCCAGGGTTATTAATCCGGCATCAAAACAGCTGACTTGATCCGCTGTTTTCAACGCCTTCAAAAATAAAAGCCGGCGCCTGTCCGTGTTTTATTTTTAAAGGCTTAGCGGCCGATGGCCGCGGCAAGCATGCGGTCGCATACTCGCGCTATCAACCCGAGAAATCATCTATTTTTGTGCCGGGTTAATAGCGCGCCCCGCGGCGGTCTTTACTGGATGCTGTAGCCGCCGTCGATCACCAGATTGGCGCCATTGATCATGTCGGCGGCGTCGCTGGCCAGATACAGCGCACAGCCGGCGATCTCTTCCGGGTAGACGAAGCGCCGCGCCGGAATCTTCTCCTTCATGCGCTCGCCGACCTCGCCGGCCCAGGCGCGGCGGCCCAGATCGGTCAGCGCCACGGTCGGCGAGATCGCGTTGACGCGAATGCCGCGCGGGCCCCACTCGGAGGCCAGGACCTTGGTCAGGCCGACCACGCCGGCCTTGCTGGTGCAGTAGGCCAGATGCTTGTCGAGCGCGACCTCGGCCGCCTGTGAAGCCATATTGATGATGCGCCCGCCGCCGGCTTCGAGCATATGCCGGCCCACGGTCTGGCACATCAGGAACACGCCTTTAAGGTTGACGTTCAGCGTGAGATCCCAATCCGCCTCGCTGAGATCCTCGGCCCAGTCCAGCGCCACCACACCGGCATTGTTGACCAGCACGTCGATGCGGCCGTATTCGGCGATCACACGATCGACCGCGGCCCGGACATCGGCGCTGTCGGTCACATCCGCCTGGATGCCGATCGCCGACTCGTCGGTGCCGATCGCGCGGGCCGTGGCTGCAACCTGTTCGCTGCGATCGACCAGCGCCACGCGGGCGCCTTTCTCGACATAAAGCTCGGCGATGGCCCGCCCGATGCCGGCCGCGCCCCCGGTGATCAGCGCGATCCGGCCCGCGAGCGCAAAGTTCTTGTCATAGCCTTGATATTCCATGGGAATCACCGCGTCAGAATTGCCCCATCGCCGGCCCAGGCACGGCCGAGCCCGCACCGGGGCGAACCCGGTGAACGAGCGATCGATGTGGCGGGCGGCAACCGCGGCCGGCGCTTCCGCTGGGAAACGACAGCCACGGCGCCGCCGAGGCGTTTACTGGTGGCCGTAGTGGCCGGAGGCCAGGTTCTTGTTGATCAACTCGGGCAGGCCGTCAATGAACTGCTGGCGGTTGTCGTACATCTGCTTCATGTACTGGTCGGCGTTGTCCTGGGTCACGACCGGCATGTGGATCATGATCTTGTCGGGCACCGACTGACCCCGCACCGCATTGACCGCGACCTGCAGGGCCATGCCGAGCTGCAGCGGCGCGTTCTGCAGGTTGGTCACCAGCTGACGCCCCGAGGCCACATTCTTCAGACCGGCCTCGATGCCGTCCACGCCGACCACCGGCACGTTGGTGATCCGGCGCTGGCGCATGGCCCGGATCGCGCCCACCGCCATGTCGTCATTCTCCGAGATGATGCCGTCGATTTGGGTGCCATATCGCGACAGCCAGGAGGCGGTGATGTTGTAGCCCTTCTCGCGCTTCCAGTCGCCCGGACGCTGGGCCAGCACCTTGATGCCTGAATGCTGCTTGAGCACGTTCTCGATGCCCTGGGTGCGGTCGATGGTCGCCGACTGGCCCAGCGGGCCCTTGAGGATCACCACGTTGCCCTTGCCGCCGATCTTTTTGACCAGCGCCTTGGTCTCGTTCTCGCCGGCCAGCACATCGTCCGGACCGACATAGGAGGTCAGGTACTGTTCGCCGGGCGGGAAGATCTTCACGTTGGTGCCGATCACCTTGATGCCCTTCGACTTGGCCTCCTTGATCTGCGGGCCGAGCGCGGAGGAGTCGACCGGATCGATCACGATCGCGTCCACATGCTGCCCGATGAACTGCTTGATCTGGGCCACCTGGCTGGCGACCGAGCCATCGGCGCTGGCCCAGCGCAGATCGACGTTGTCGGCCTTGGCCACCGCTTCGACGCCTTCCTTGCCCGACGAAACCCAGCCCGACATGCCATAGACAGTGAAGCCGACCGTGATCGGCTTGTCCTGCGCGGCCAGGCTCGGCGCGGCCATTGCCACGCAGCCCAGCGTCAATAGCGCGGCCGCGGCCCGCTTAAGGAATGATGATTTCATGAGGGTCCTCCTGTTTTCTCGCTCGAGATCACAGCCACAACGGCTGTGGTTTGTTGTAATCGATGCCATCCCGGCCGCTCAGACCAGCTTTCGCCGGCTGGCGATGGTGTCCAGAAAGACCGCCAGGATGATGATGAAACCGCGGATGATGTGTTGATAGAACGGCGAGACATTGAGAATCGTCAGGCCGTTGTCGATGGTGCCGAGCAGGATCACGCCGAACAGCGCGCCGGCGATCGAGCCGCGCCCGCCGGCCAGGCTGATGCCGCCGATCACGGGGGCGGCAATCGCGGTCAGCTCGTAGCCGGAGCCGGTCGAGGCGATGCCGGCGGTGATCTGGGCGGCCAGCAACACGCCGGCCAGCCCGGACAATCCACCGGAGATCACGAACGCCGAGATCAGCACGCGCCGGATCGGCAGGCCGGCGACGAAAGCCGCCTGGATGTTGCCGCCCACGGCGTAGATGTAGCGGCCGAAGCGGGTCTTGGCCAGTACCAGCCACAGCAGCAGGAATACGATGAACATGATGTAGATCGGGATGGGGATCCCGAGATACGCGTTGATCGAGATATTGAGAAACGGATCGTTGTCGATCGAGATCTGCTGGCCGGCGCTGAAGACATAGCCGATGCCGAGCGCGATCGACAGCGTGCCGAGGGTCGCCACGAACGACGGGATATTGAGCAGGGCCACCGCGATCCCGTTGAAGGCCCCGATCAGCACGCCGGCGAACACCCCGCCCGCGATCGCGACCAGACACCAGCCGACGCCGGAATGACCGGTCAGGATCACGGCCGCCACCACCCCGGCCAGGCCCACGATGCTGCCCACCGACAGATCGATGCCGCCCGAGAGCACGACCACACCTTCGCCGAAGCCGATCAGGGCATAGACCGAGATCAGCATCAGGATGGAGATGATGTTGTAGAAGGAGATGAACTGCGGCTGCGCGATCGTCAGCGGGATCACATAGCAGGCGAAGGCGACCCATACCACCAGCGAGGCCAGTCGCTGACGATTGAACAGCGCGTGCCGGCGCGCGGGCGCCGCTGTGGCGTCGGGGGTGGATGGCGTTGGGGCTGTGCTCACGTGGGTCATCCTCTTTCTGAATCGTGGGATCGTGGTCGCCGCCGTTACGCGCCGATCGCCGTCCGGACGATATCGGCCTCCCGGAAATCGGCGCGCTCGAAGGTTCTGGCGATGAAACCGTCCTTGAACACGGCGATGCGATGCGACAGCGTCATCAGCTCCGGCAATTCGGAGGACGACACCACGATCGCCACGCCCTGGCGCGCCAGCTCGACGATGATTTCGTAGATATCGGCCTTGGCGCCGACGTCGATGCCGCGCGTGGGCTCGTCCAGCAGCAGTACCTTCGGCTCGTCGGCGATCAGGCAGCGCGCGACCAGCGCTTTCTGCTGATTGCCCCCGGACAGCTGGGCCACCGACGAACGCGTGGATTCGTACTTGGTGCGCAGCGCTTCCAGCGCTGCGCGGGTCAGATCGTGCTCGCGAGCGGTCTTGAGCCAGCCGGCCAGCCCGGAGAAACGGCCGAGATTGGCCAGAATCGCATTGGCCGCGATGCCCTGCGACATCACCAAGCCCGACTCCTTGCGGCTTTCGGGGATATAGATCAGGCCGCGGGCCAGCGAACGCGAGGGCGAACGCTCGGCATAGTCCGCGCCGCCCAGACGAACCTGGCCGCGCCGGGCCGGATGCAGCCCGTAGACGGACTTGAGAAACGCGGTGCGCCCGGCACCGGCAATGCCCGCCAGGCCGACGATCTCGCCCGGGCGGATCGCGAAATCGAAGGTCTGCTCGGCGCCGCCGTCCGGCCGGCGCGTGGCATAGCCGGCGACCGCCAGCGCCGGGGTGGCCTGTTCGATCGCGGGCAATACCAGCCGCTGCTCGGCCAGCTTGCGGCCGACCATGGCGTCGACCACTTCGGCCGTGGACAGGTCACGGGCCGTGGCGGTGAGTGTGATTTCACCATCGCGCAGCACCGTGATGTCGTCGGCCATCTGTTCCACCTCGTCCATCTTGTGGGTGGTGAACACAACCGTGGTGCCGCCCGCGCGCAGGGTGTCGACAATCTCGAACAGATGCCGGGTCTCGTTGCTGGTCAGCGACGAGGTCGGCTCGTCGAGCAGCAGAATGCGCGGCCGGCGATGGTAGGCACGGATGATCTCCACGATCTGGGCATAGGACAGGCTGATCTGCTCGACCCGGTCGCGGGCGTCGATCGGCACACCGAAGGCATCGATCGCGGCCTGCGCCTGGTCGAACATGCGGCGCGCCTGTAGATAGCCGATGCGCTTCGAGCCCGCGGTGAGTTCGCGGCCGAGGAAGATGTTGTCGGCCACTGTCAGATGCGGCACCAGCGACAATTCCTGGGTCACGATCTGAATGCCGCGGGCCTGGCCGGCGCTGGGGGTGAATTCGCGCACGGCTTCGCCATCGACCCGCAGCTCACCCGACGACGGGGCGATCAACCCCGCGATGATGTTGAGCAGCGTCGACTTGCCGGCGCCGTTCTCGCCCATCAGAGCGGTCACGCGACCGGCCTGCAATGCGAGATCGATGCGGTCGAGCACCGCCGTGGTGCCGAAACGCTTGCCGATCCCCACGCATTCGAGAATGTTCGCGGTCATCGTTGTCACGCGTGTGGCGTGTTCCTCCATTCGCTTTGCCGGCCGGGCCGGCCCTCTTTTTCGCCGTGCCGGCCGCGCGGTCGATAGAACCGCGAGGCGCCGATCACGAATTCGCAACGGCCTGATTTCTTTTCTGCTCATAATAGCAACACAATGCTCATATGAGCGCTATGCCCTATTGGTCGCAGGCGCTATCCTTACCGCCATGTCCATCGATCCCGACACCGGCGTCCTGGCTGCGACCGTCGCGCAGCGGTTCTATATCGACGGTGCGCCAAAGACCGTCATCGCCGAAGATCTCGGTCTGTCGCGCTTCAAGGTCGCGCGCCTGCTCAATCTCGCGGTCTCGGAGGGGATCGTGCGCTTCACCATCAAGGCGCCGCTGGCCTACGACACGCATCTGGCCCGCGACATCCAGCGGAAATTCAACCTCAAGCAGGTGATCGTGGTCCGCTCGTCCGAGCACGACCGGGAACCGGCCGCGATCCGCCAACGCGTGGGCGCGGCGGCCGCGAACCTGCTCGGCGAGCTGGTTTCGCCCGACGATGTGCTGGGCATCGGCTGGGGGCGCACGACCAGCGCCATGGCGCTGCAGATCGAACGGCTGGCGCGCTGCAGCGTGGTGCAGATGGGCGGCATCGTCGGCTCGTCCAGCGAGAATTCGCTGGACGTCGTGCGCCGGGTGAGTGAAATCGGCGGCGGCGATGCGTATCCCATTTTCGTGCCACTGGTGGTGGGCGACAAGACCACCGCCGACGGGCTGCGCAAGGAACCGAGCGTGGAAGCCGCGTTTCGCTTGTTCGGCTCGATCTCGGTCGCGGCGATAGCTGTCGGCAGCTGGGATCCACCGGCGTCGCAGATGATGCAGAGCCTGAGTGCCGCCGACCGCCAGCAACTCAGCGAGGCCGGCGTGATCGCCGAAGTGCTGGGGACGTTCATGCGCGCCGACGGCTCGCTGGTGACCCTGCTGGATGATCGGACGCTCGCGCTCGGCTACCCGGACCTGTTGCGCATCCCCAACCTCATTCTCGCGGTGGGCGGTGCGGAAAAGGCGGATGCACTGCTGGCGGTCTTTCGCGCCGGCATCGGCAAGACACTGGTCACCGACGACAGCCTCGCCCGCCGGCTGCTCGCCGCCGACTGACCCCGGCCATTGTTGTTACACCCCATGGCATGATGCGGCTAACGCTCGCATCATCGATGCTTGGGGAACCCACACCCCACCAACGCGGGCCTGGCGCTGAATGCCGCCCGCGTGCCGGAATCGTGATACGCACGCGGCCGATCCGCCGCGTAGCCGGCGCGAACCACCGACCGAACCGAACGCATGACTTCGACAAGACAGAAAAGCCTGAAATGGCTTACCGCAGTGATGTTCGGTGCGGCGGAAACACCCGAGCAGCGCATGCACTTGACGTTTCTGTTCATCGCGCCCTGGGGCTGTTATTTCAGCGCGGTGTTCGATGCGGCGGTCGGCATCACCGGCACGCTTTACGTCGCGGTGCTGTTGAGCATCGGGCTGGCGGTGCACGCACTCTGGTTCCAGGCGCGGCGATCGCTGCGCCCGCACGGCATGGCGGCGCTGTTCTGCCTGCTGATGCTGTTCGTCGTGCTGCCGTTGAGCTGGTTCGACAACGAGGGCGCCGACGGCCCGACCCTGTTGTTGTTTCTCTTGCTCGCGGCCTATGCGCTGGGCGCGATCGTACTGCGCCCCTGGCAACGCGCCGCCCTGATCGCCAGTTTCGTTGTCGTACCCACCGTGCTGCTGATTACAGGCTATCGCCATCCGACCTGGGTTCCGACCTACGCCGACCCGCAACAGCGCCTGCTCGACCTGGGCGTGTCCTACACTTTTTCGGTCGCGCTGCTGGTAGTCCTTATGGGCGGCTATCTCCGGCGTTTCGAGAATGAACACCGCGATGCCCGCGATACGGCGCGGCGTGACAGTCTCACCGGGCTGCTCAACCACGGCGCCTTCCACGGCATACTCAACCAGTACGAGCTCGAACGCCCACTGGACAGTAGAGCGATCCTGCTCACCTACGATCTGGATCATTTCAAGCAGGTCAACGACACCTACGGCCATGCTTATGGCGACGAGGTCCTGTGCCATTTCTCGCAGCTTCTGGACGAGACGGTCGCGGACTATGCAGGCGTGGCCGGACGCTGCGGTGGCGAGGAATTCAATCTGTTCATTCCGTACGCCACACGCGACGATATCGTGGCGCTGGACAGTCGGCTGCGCGAGCAGTGTCTGAAACGGCCGCTACGTCACGGGCCCGTCTGTTTCAGTGGCGGCGCCGCGCTCGATTCCGCCGAAACTTTTTCCGTCGATGAATGGCTGGCGCGCTCGGACACGGCTCTTTATGCCGCCAAGTCGGGCGGACGCAACCGCTCGCTGTTCGACGACGGCCAACCCATGGCGATAATGCCGACGGACACGCGATAAATCGGATGCATAACGCAGCAATATCGCCATGTGCCAACAACATTATGTTGCGTCTGTGCGACGACAGAAGACGGTGTATTTCCCGGGCCATCGTGCGGCCGTATCGGCGAAAAATGTTCATGCCCAAGGTTTGCGACCCGGTCGCGACCTACCTCTTGCCGAAACCGCGGTAACCCGATGGCGGATGGCCGATTCGATTCGGCCGTCCGTCCGTCTGCCAAGGGGACGTCGTATCGCCGGGCCCGGCCTGCTACTCGATGAACGCGGCGAATCGGTCGTTGGCGCGCATGACCGCGCGTGCGAGCGCGTTGTCGCAGCCGCAGCGCAGCAACGACTCCTCGGTTGCATACGATGCCGAAATGGTCCGGGCCGCCAACCAGCGCACCGGCTCAGGCTCCCAACACCGCAGCAGGGCATCGGCCGCAACGTCGCGATGCGCCCAGGGCGCGCGCGTGCGCGGCGTATCCTGGCCCGCGATCAATTCGGCCGTGGTCCGGCCCATGAGATGCGAGGCCGCCACGCCTTCCCCGGCATAGCCGCCGGCGGTGGCCAGGCCGGTCTTCGAATCCACGATCGCGTGTGGGCGAAAACGCCGCGACAAGCCGAGCGAGCCGCCCCAGCCGTGGGTGACGGCCAGATCGGCGGGCAGGCCGGGAAACAGATCGAGCAACAGGCGCCGGCGCAGCTCGATATCGGCCGACGAAATCGCGTGATCCTGTTTCGGCGCGCCGCCCAGCGGATAGGCCCCGCGGGCCCCGAACACGAGCCGGCCGTCACGACTGCGATGACCATAGTTGATCATGCGGCTGGCATCGCAGAAGGTCGGTCGGCCGGCCAGCCCGACCCGCGCCCAGACTTCGTCGGACAGCGGCTCGGTGGCGATCACCAGACTGCGCACCGACAATACGCGGCGCCCGAGCCCGGCCAGCCCGCCACTGTAGCCTTCCGTGGCCTGGACGATATGGCGCGCGTTGAACTGGGCGCCGTTGGCGGTGATGACGTGATGCGGCGCCAGATAACGCACGCGGCTGTGTTCGTGGATCGTCACGCCGCGTCGTTCCGCGGCCCGGGCCAGCCCCTGCACCAGTTTCATCGGGTGCACGCTCGCGGTGTGGCGAAAGAACAACGCGCCATAACCGCGGCGAAACGCTGCACGCGCGGCCAGCGCCGGACCGTCGAGCCAGAGACAATCCTCGGGCGCGTGGCCGAGTTCTATCAGCGATGTGCGATGCGCTTGCTGGATCGCAACCTGCTGGGTATAGCGCGCGGCGGCGTCCAGGGTGCCGCCCTTGTGGAAATCGGCCGCGATCGCCTCGCGCTCGGTCACGCGCCCGATCTGATCGACGTTGTCGGCCAGTTGGGCACAAATGGCTCGCCGCGCCGATAGGTCCAGATCGCCGACCAGGCGTTCCAGGCCGGCCAGATTGCCGATCACCCAGCCGCCGTTGCGGCCCGAGGCCCCGTGGCCGACGGTTTCGGCCTCCAGCACGACAATGTCGAGCTGCGGCCGGATCCCGGACAGGTAATAAGCGGTCCACAGCCCGGTGAAGCCGGCGCCGACGATGACGACATCGGCTTCGTGACGGTCCGCCGCCGGCGGCCGCGATGCGGCATCGCCGACACTGTCGACCCAGTAGTTGGAGGCGGCATCCGGGACGGTCATGAAACGCGTCTCAACGAATGGTTTCGAGCAGCCGATACCAGGTCATGCCGAGCGCCAGCAGCGTGTTGCCGAAGCGCTCGCCGAACGGCACCCGGCCGTGCGGCAGGCCGGCAAAGGCATCGAACCCGGCGGCCTGGCCATCAATCGCATCGGCCAGCACGCGGCCGACGATATGCGACGTGGCCACGCCGTGGCCGGAATAGCCCTGCGCGTAATACACATTGTCGCCCGGCCCCGTGCGACCGAGCATGGGCATGCGATTGGGCACGATGCCGGCCATGCCCTGCCATTGATAATCGATGGCCACGCCCTCAAGCGCCGGGAAGGTCGCTTCCAGCCGTGGCCGCAGATAAGCGGCGATATCCTCGGACTCGCGGCCAGAGTAGTTGGCGCCGCCGCCGAACAACAGCCGACCGTCGGCGGTCAGCCGGTAGTAATCGAGTACGAATCGGGTGTCGTAGACCGCCAGATCCTCGGGATTGATCCGATGTGCGGTCTCGCCGAGCGGCGCGGTGGTGACGATGCCGAGCGCGGCCGGGAACAGCTTGCCGGCCAGATCGCGGCGCGCCAGCTTGTGATAGGCACCGCCGGCCAGCACGACGGTATCCGCCGTGATCGACCCCTGCGCGGTCACCACGCGCGCGGGCGCACCGTGCTGGATGTCGGCCACCGGCGAGCCCTCGAAGAGGGACACGCCCTGATCGGCGGCGGCCCGGGCCTCGCCGCGCACGAGATTCAGCGGGTGCAGATGCAGATTCGCGTCGTTGCGCAGCGCGCCGTGGTAGAGCGGCGTATCGAGCAGCCCGCGCAATTCGTCTTTTTCGATCCAGCGCACCCGATCGCCCATGCCACGGGCGCGGGCGGCTTCGAGGTCGGCCTTGAGCGCCGCCACGTGCCCCGGCTGCCAGGCCGCCTGCAGATGCCCGTGCTTGAGATCGCAGGTGATACCGTAAAATTGGACGCGTTCCTCGATGAGGCGCTGGCCGCGCCAGCGCAGATCCCAGACGAAGGCCTCGACGTCGCCGCCCGGCACATCGCGCAGGTGTTTCTTCAGCCCGGCCTCGCCCGACAGGCTGCCGGTGACCTGGCCGCCGTTGCGTCCGGATGCGCCCCAGCCGATGCGGTTGGCCTCGACCAGTGCCACCGAGTGGCCGCGCTCGGCCAGTTCGAGCGCGGTCGCCACGCCGGTGAAACCACCGCCGACAATGGCCACATCCACGCGCAGGTCCCCGGCCAGTGCCGGATACTCGCCCGGCTCGGTGATCGAGGCGGCGTAATAGGACGTGGGGTACGCCCCTGCCCGCTCAGGCATGGTCGAAGCCGGACAATACATTGACGACGTTGACGCCAATTTCCGCCACCGCATACCCGCCTTCCATCAGAAACAGCGTGGGCCGGTTCATGCCGGCCAGACGGCGACCGTAGTCGGTGAAATCGTCGGAACCGAGTTTGAAGCGGCCGATGGGATCGCCTGCGAAGGTATCCACGCCCAGTGACACGATGACCAGATCGGGGTCGTATTCGTCGATCCCGCTCATGGCGGCCTCGAGCTCGGCCAGCCAGGCCGCGTAGTCCGCGCCGGGCGGCAGCGTATGGTTGCGATTGTAGCCTTCGCCGGCATCCACCCCCAGTTCGTCGGCGCAGCCGAGATAATGCGGGAATTCATCCAGCGGGTCGCAGTGCAGCGACACAAACAGCACATCGTCGCGGTCGTAGAGAATCTGCTGGGTGCCGTTGCCGTGGTGGTAGTCGACATCCAGGATCGCCACGCGCGCCGCACCCGCCTCGCGTGCCGCCTGGGCGGCGATAGCGGCATTGTTGAAAAAACAGTAGCCGCCGTATTGATCGAATGCGGCATGATGGCCCGGCGGCCGGCAAAGCCCGAAGGCGGCCTCGCCGGTAGCCTGCACATGATCGAGGGCGGTCAGCGCGATATCCACGCTCGCCCGGGCCGCTTCCCAGGTGCCGGCCTCGATCGCGGTCTCGGCCGCCAGCGCGTAATAGCCGAGCCTGCCGTCGATGTGGCGGGGCACGAAATCGGCCCGGGTGCGGCGCGTCGGCCAGACCGAGGCGATGGCCTCGCCGGTATGGCCGGCGGCCCGCCAGTCGGCCCAGGCATTTTCAAGGAAATCGATGTACGCCGGATCGTGCACCGCCGCGATTGGCTCCAGGCCGTGCATGGTGGCGCCGCGGATCGCGCCGAGTCCGACCGTTCGGATGCGCTCGGCGATCATGTCGACCCGCTCGGGGCATTCCAGCGGCGCGATCAGCCGCCCGCCGGCCAGTTCGGTGGCCGAACGCCGATTCTGCGTACGATTGTCATGAAACGTCAGCATGCCGCAGGGCTCCATTGAAATCGGCGGCCGGATGGCCGCCGTGGATTCGTGACCCGGCCCGTGACACCGCCGCGGGCCGCCGGGCGCGTCAGACGCGCAGCAGCAGGTACTCCCGCTCCCAGGAACTGATCACCTTGAAATGCGCGATCTCCTCGGTGCGCTTGACCGCCAGATAGGTATCGATGAAGCGCTCGCCGAGCAACGTCTTGAGCGGCATGCAGTCGGCCAGGGCTTCCAGCGCCCGGCCCATGTCGGACGGCAGGCGATGGCCCCTGGCATGGGCCGAATCGGCCACCGGCGCACGCGGCTCGAGCTTGTCGCGAATGCCGAGATAACCACAGGCCAGTGACGCGGCGATGGCGAGATACGGATTCACGTCGGCTCCGGCGATACGGTTTTCCACGCGCTTGCCGCGACGCCCCGAATGCGGCACGCGCAGACCGACGGTGCGGTTGTCGTAGCCCCATTCGGTGTTGATCGGCGCCGAGCCATTGGACAGATCCGGCATCAGGCGCCGATAGCTGTTCACGTTCGGCGCCAGCAGCGCCAGCGCGGGCGGCAGATAAGTCTGCATGCCGGCAATGAATTGATAGAACAGCGCGGTCGGCTCGCCGGCTTCATCGGCGAACGCGTTCTCGCCGCTGGCCACGTCGACCAGGCTCTGATGAATATGCATCGAGCTGCCGGGTTCGTCCGCCATCGGCTTGGCCATGAACGTGCCGTACATGCCGTGCGCCAGTGCCACCTCGCGCAGGGTGCGCTTGAACAGGAACGCCTGGTCGGCCAGATCGAGCGGATCGCCATGCTCGAAATTGATCTCCATCTGGCCCGATCCTTCTTCGTGGATCAGGGTGTCGATGTCGAGCGACTCGGCCTCGCAGTAGTCGTACATGTCCTCGAACAGCGGATCGAACTCGTTGACCGCGTCGATGCTGTAGGCGCGACGCGATATCTCGCGCCGGCCCGAGCGGCCGGCCGGCGGCTGCAGGGGGTAATCGGCATCGGTGTTGCGCTGGACGAGATAGAACTCCATTTCCGGCGCGATCACCGGCCGCAGGCCGAGCTTTTCGTACAGCGCAAGCACCCGGCGCAGCACGTAGCGCGGGCTGACCAGCACCGGCTCGCCGTTGAGATAGCTGCATTCGTGGATGATCTGCGCCGTCGGCTCGCGTGCCCAGGGCACCAGGCGACAGGTCGACAGATCAGCGTCGAGCTGCATGTCCAGCTCGGCCGGATCGACGATTTCCTCGTCGTCTTCCGGATAATCGCCGGTCGCGGTCTGGATGAAGATGGAATCGGGCAAGCGCGGACGCTCGCCGTTGAGATAGCGGGCCGCCGGCATGATCTTGCCCTTGGCCTCGCCGGTGATGTCCGGCACCAGGCATTCGACCTCGCTGATGCGATTGGTGTTGAACCATTCGCGGATCTGCGGATCGCTCGTATCCTCGCTCATAAATCTCCCGGGTTTGCAGAATCCGGGCCGGCGCGACGCCGGCCCGGGACCAGACCTACCGCGACTGCACTTCCGTCCACAGCTGCTGGACAAACTGCAGGTTGTCGCCTTCGATCGCCGGCGTGAAATGCAGACGCTTCATCTGCGCATCGGTCGGCATGACCGGCGGCTCGGTCAGCGACTTGTCGAGATAAGGCTTGGACGCCTTGTTCGGGCTGGCATAGGCATTCCAGTTCGACAGCTCGGCGCCGATCTTGGCCTTGAGGATGAAGTTGATGAACTCGTTGGCCAGTTTCGGATGCGGTGCGTGGGCCGGAATCGCCATGTTGTCCACCCAGAGCTCGGCCCCTTCCTTGGGCACCACGAACTTGATGTTCTTGAAGCCTTTCGGGTTCTGGCTCTTGTCGAAGGCATAGTCGCCGTTATAGGCCATGCCGGCGGCCACGTTGCCGCGCGCGAGCTGCTTGAGGGTCGGCGTGGCATCCTGGAAGCCACTGAAGTTGGAGCGCTTCTTGGTTTTCAGGATGAGTTTGGCCGCCTTGGTCCACTTGTCGCGGCCCTGGCAATCGTACGGGTAGCCGAGATAGGCGCAGGCCGAGCCGAACATCACCTGGGCGTCGGTCCCGATCTCGAACGGGTATTTAGAATTCGCTTTCGGATCGAACAGGATCGACCAGCTGGCCGGCTGCTGGCCGAGCGTCTTCACGTTGTAGGCAATACCGGTGTCGCCCCACTGGTAAGCCGCGGTGTACTTGCCCTTGGGATCGTAACTGGTGTCCTTGAACCGCGACATCAGATTGTCGTAATTCGGGATCAGCTTCTTGTCCAGCGGCTGGATCAACCCGGTATGAATCAGGCGCGGCACGTAGTAGTTCGACGGCACCACGATGTCGTACTGCGAGTCACCGCCGGCGCGCAGCTTGGCGAACATCTCGGGCTGCGAGTTGTAATAGCTTTGTACCACCTTGACGTGATACTTCGCCTCGAATTGCTTGATGATCTTCGGATTCATGTACTGCGACCAGTTGAAGATGTACAACGTGTCGCTGTTGGCGGCGAACGCCGGCAGCGCGAAGGCGGCGACGGCGGCGGCCGCAATCAGTCGGGTCAGGGGTCGGAGTTTTCTCATCATCGGGTCCTCGTGCTGCTTGTTGGCGGGTGTTTCGGATCAGGGTAGTGAACTAGCGCGATTGAACCTCGCTCCAGAGTTGCTGGACGAACTGTAGCGAATCGCCCTTGAGCGCGGGCGTGTAGTGCAGACGCTTCATCTGGGTGGCGGTCGGCTGGCTCGGCGGGCGCTTGAGCGCCGGCTTCAGGTAAGGCTGGGCCGCCTTGTTCGGGCTGGCATACCAGGTGAAGTTCGACAGCGTCGCGCCGTTCCGACCATCGAGTATGAAGTTGATGAACTTGTTGGCGAGTTTGGCGTGCGGCGCCTTGTCCGGGATCGCCATGGTATCGACCCAGAGCTCGGCGCCCTCCTTGGGCACGACAAACTTCAGGTGCTTGTAGGACCGCGGATTGTTCGCCCTGTCCTGGAGGTAATCGCCGTTGAAGCTCACCCCCGCGGCCACGCTGCCGCGCGCGAGCTGGCGCAATACCGGCGTGCCATCCACGAAACCGGAAAAATTCGGGCGTCTCTTGGTTTTCAGCAACAGCTTCGCGGCCTGCTTCCAGTTGTCGCGGCCGGTGCAGGCATAGCCATGGCCCTGATAGGCGCAAGCCGCTCCGGTCATGACCTGGGCATCGGTACCCATGGCAAACGGATACTTCGAGTTCGCCGCCGGATCGAACAGGATCGACCAGCTCGGCGGCAGATTTCCCAGTTTTGCGGTGTTATAGACAATGCCGGTATCCCCCCACTGGTAAGCCGCCGTGTACCGGCCCGTCGGGTCGTAGGCCGGCTTGCGGAAACGCGGCATCAAATTGTCGAAGTTCGGGATCTCGGCCTTGTCGAGCGGCTGGATCAGGCCGCTCGCGATCAATCGCGGAACATAGTAGTTCGAAGCCACGATCACGTCGTATTGGGCATCGCCCCCGGCGCGCAGCTTGGCGAACATTTCCGGATTGGATTCGTAGAAATTCTGCACCACCTTGACGTGGTACCTGGCCTCGAATGCCTGGATCAGCGTCGGGCTGATGTAATCGGACCAGTTGAACAACACCAGCTTGTCGCCGTAAGGCGCAGCCTGGGCGCTACCCAGACCGGCCAGGGCCAGCAGCAGTACCGGGGCCAGTCGTTTGAGGCCGCGCCGGCCAACGCTGGCGGCCAGCGCAGACACGCGCAGGGTCCTGGATTCATTCATGTCGGCTACCACTTCGGCGGCTGTGTGGTTCAGCTGCGGCCTGCTGATCGTATATGGCATGGCATCGCCCCTAGCGTGACCGGATCTCGGTCCATAGCTGTTGGACGAATTGCAGATCATGGCCGCGGATCGACGGCGTGAACCTGAGCACCTTCATCTCGGCGGGCGTGGGCATGATCGGCGGCTTCGACAGTGCGGCATCCAGATACGGCTTGGAGGCCCGGTTCGGGCTGGCGTAGTAATTGAAATTCGAAAGCTGCGCCCCGCGCCTGGCATCCAGCACGAAGTTGATGAACTCGTTGGCGAGTTTCGGATGCGGTGCACGCGCCGGAATCGCCATGTTATCCACCCACAGCTCGGCGCCTTCGGCGGGTACCACGAACGTGGTGTTTTTCAGCCCCTGCGGATTGTCGTGTTTCGCCGAGACATAATCACCGTTATAGGTGAGCGCCGCATCCACCGTGCCCCGGGCGAGTTGCTGGAGCACCGGCACGCCGTCACGAAAACCGTTGAAATTGGGGCGCTGCTTGGTCTTGAGCACCAGTTGCGCCGCCTGCTTCCAGTCGTCGTCGCCGCGGCAGGCATAACCGTGGCCCTGGTAGGCGCAGGCCGCGCCCAGCATGACCTGGGCATCGGTCATCATCGCGAAGGGATACTGCGGATTGTGCTTGGCATCGAACAGGATCGACCAGCTGGCCGGCTGTTTACCCAGCTTCTTTGTGTTGTAGACGACGCCCGTGTCGCCCCATTGATAGGCAGCGACGTACTTGCCCTCGGGATCGTAGGGTGGCTTTCTGAACCGCGGCATCAAGTTGTCGTAGTTCGGAATCAGCCTCTTGTCGAGCGGCTGGATCAACCCGGTCGCGATCAGCCGCGGCACGTAGTAATTGGACGGGAAGACCACGTCGTACTGCGAGTCGCCGCCGGCCCGCAGCTTGGCGAACAACTCCGGATTGGAGTGATAGAAGTTGCGCACGATCCTGACGTGATACTGCTGCTCGAAGGCCGTGAGGATCTTCGGGCTCATGTACTGCGACCAGTTGTACAGATACAACGTCTTCGCCGGTTCGGCGCTCGCCGCGGTGGCCAACGCCAACCCCAGGACCAGCCCAGCGGCCAGCCCGATCCCGTGACGCCGTTTTTTCATGACATGCCCCCATCCCCTGGTTGAAAACTAGTCACTGACCCGCGGCCGCGCCAGCCGTACGTACTGAAAAGCCAGCGCGATCGCGGCCGCTGCGAACACCGCACCGATCATCAACGTGGCAATGGCGTTGACCTCCGGCGTCACGCCCTTCTTGATCGCACTCCAGATGAAGATCGGCAGCGTGGTGCTTTCCGGCCCGGAGGTGAAGAAACTGATCACGAAATCGTCGATCGAAAGCGTGAAGGCCAGGAAGAAGGCCGACACGATCGCCGGGCGCAGCGTCGGCAGAATGAAGTACCAGGCCCGCTGCCAGCCGTTGGCGTACAGATCGTGGCAGGCCTCGAACAGCATCGAGTCGAGGCCGACCAGCCGGGAGTAGATCAGCAGCGCCACGAACGGCACCTGGAAACTCACATGAGCGATCACCATCGTGCCCAGCCCCAGGTTGAACAGGCCGGTGGCGTTGCTGATGGAGGTAAAGAAGCTCATCTGCGAAATGCCGTAGACGATGTCGGGCATCACGATCGGCAGATAGACCAGCCAGATCAGCCAGCCCAGCCGGCGATGGCGATAGGTGTACATGCCATAACCCAGCAGCGTGCCGATCACCGTGGCGATGGTCGAGGAGGTGATGGCCAGTGTCAGGCTGTTGTAGAAGGCATTGAGAATCGTTTCATCGGAGAACAACGCGGCGTACCAGCGCAGCGATATCCCCGCGAACACCGCGGACGAGTTGATGCTGTTGAACGAATACAGGGCGACCACGGCCAGTGGTGCGTAAAGAAAGAACAGCATCACGTACCAGAAGGCCTGCAGCCCGCGATTGAATCCGCGCGCACTCATAGCACCACCTGCGAATCACCGCCGAGTTTCTTGCCCATGCGACGCAGCACCAGCAGGCCGACCAGCGTGGCGATGATCATGATCAACGCACCCGCCGCGCCCAGCGGCCAGTTCGAGGCTGCCGCGAACTGCCGGGCCACCAGGTTGCCGAGCATCATTGACTTGCCGCCGCCGAGCAGTTCGGGGATGACGTACATGCCGAACGCCGGAATCGAGACCAGCACGGTGCCGGCCAGCAGCCCGGGCAGTGTCTGCGGCAGCACGGCGTGGATGAAGGTCCGGATCGGCCCCGCGCGCAGATCGCGTGCGGCGTCGATCTGCGCATAGTCGAGTTTCTCGAACACCGCGTACAGCGGCAGCACCATGAACGGCAGGAAGTTGTAAACCAGGCCGATCACGACCGCGAACTTGGACGGAAACAGCCCCATCTGCGGCGAGATCAGCCCCAGGGACGCCGCCAGGTTGCTCACCGGCGACCCCGGCGAGAGGATGTTCATCCAGCCGATCGCGCGGATGACCTGATTGGTCCAGGACGGCACGACCACCGTCAGCAACATGAGCGGGCGCATCCGGGCCGGCGCGCGGGTGATGTAATAGGCCACCGGATAGGCCATGGCGATCACCAGTCCGGTCGACAGCACGGTCTGCCAGATCGAACGGATCAGGGTATAGAGGTTGCCCGGCGACCAACCCAGGAAACCGAAGCCCGCCAACTCCTTGAAGGCTTCCAGGGTCAGCGGCATTCGTGGCAGGCCGTAGGTGCCATTGGTCATGAACGCGATCGTCATCAGATAGGCGCTGGGCAGCACCAGAAAAACGACGATCCAGATCACGCCGGGCGAGACGACCGCGATCAGGTGGCCGGTATGACGCGGCTCGCGGCGTTTGGGCGATTCGCTGCCCCGGGTCGCGAACGCGCCCAGGGTCCGTGTGTCTTTCGTTCTAGGCATGGAAGGTGACCACCCCCGAGGTCTGCACCGACACCGCCACGCGCGTGCCGACGTCGAACATCGGCTCGCCGATGTTGTTGCAGGTCACGACAAGCTCGGTGCCCTCGGCCACGGTGAGACAGTATTCGGCCACATGGCCGCGGTAGACCCGTTCGGCCACCTCGGCGAAAAACACGTTGGCCTCGGACGACGCCTGTTCGGCGCGCTCCACCCGCATGGTCTCCGGTCGAATCAGGACGTGACTGCCGCGCGCGAAGTCGCCCACCAGGCGGCCGAAGCATACATCCAGCCCGGATTCATCCTGTTGGCGAATCTCGAACAGATTCTGGTGACCCATGAAACGGGCCACGAACAGGTTTTCCGGGTGTTCGTAGAGCGTCTGCGGCGGCCCGACCTGCTGGATGTGACCATCGTTGAGCACCGCCACCCGGTCACTCATCACCATCGCTTCCTGCTGATCGTGGGTCACGAACACGAAGGTCATGCCCAGCCGCCGCTGGATCCGCATCAGCTCGAGCTGCAGTTCGCCGCGCAGGCCGGCGTCCAGCGCCGACAACGGCTCGTCGAGCAGCAGCACATCGGGCTCGTTGACCAGCGCGCGGGCGAGTGCGATGCGCTGGCGCTGGCCGCCCGACAGCTGATCGACCCGGCGACCCAGAAGCTCGCCGATCTTGATGAACTCGGCGGTTTCGGCTACGCGCTTTTTGATCTCGGCCTTGTCCATGCCCCGCATCTTCAGCCCGAAGCCGATGTTCTCGCGCACATTGAGGTGATTGAACAGCGCGTAGGACTGAAACACCGTATTCACGTTGCGCTTGTGTGCCGGCACGTCGGTGACCGAGGCGCCCCCGATCTCGACCTCGCCGTCGGTGGCGCTCTCCAGCCCCGCGATGATGCGAAGCAACGTCGTCTTGCCACAGCCGGATGGTCCGAGCAGCGTGAAGAACTCACCGCCGCTGATCTTGAGATTGATCCCGCGCAGCGCGATCGAATCCGCCGCGAACTGCTTGGTCAGACCGTGCAACTCGATCGATGAGCCACTGCGATCGGTGGCCGGGTTCTGCTGGGTCGTCGGCTCGGAGATTGCCGGTGCCGCAGCTGTCGACTGCCCTGTCATATCCGCCCTCATTTAGAGTAGATCCCGCATACGGTAGAAATTGGTGGCCAGCACCAGCAGCGGCGTACGCAGACGCTCGCCTCCCGGAAACCGGCGATGCGTGAGTCGGGTATAGAGATCAAAACGCTCGGACTGCCCGGCCACGGCCTCGCCGATCAGCTGCCCCGCCAATCCCGCAAGCGCCATGCCATGGCCGGAATAGCCTTGCGCATAGAACACGTTGTCGCCGATGCGTCCGAAATGCGGGGCGCGATTGCGGGTGACGCCGACCAATCCGCCCCAGCTGTAGTCGATGCCAATATTCTGCAGCGCCGGAAACAGACGGCCGAGCTTGGTCTGCATGCGCTCATTGAGCCGCTTGGGCGGCTTCTTGCCGTAACTGACCTGACCGCCGTAGAGCATGCGCGGGCCATCCGCGGGCGCCGCGGACAATTGGTAGTAATCGAGCACGAAATTGGCATCCGAAACCGCGTCGTCGCCCGGCAGCGTCTCGGCCACCTGGGCCGGGAACAACGGCTCGGTCGCGATGATGTAGTTGCCCACCGGCATCAGATGGCCCGACAGCTCGGGCGCGACATCGGCCGCCAGATAGGCGTTGCCGCCCAGCACCACATGGCCGGCGGTCAGCGCGCCCTCGGGCGTATGCACGATCGGCGTCCTGCCATGCACGATGCGCTCGACCGGCGATTGCTCGTAGAGCGTCACACCGGCCTGCTGGGCCGCGCGCGCCAGGCCCAGCACATAATTCAACGGATGCAGGTGCCAGGATTCGGCGTCGTACAGCCCGCCGATGTAAGACGGGCAACGTACGTGCGCGTTGAGCGCATCGCGATCGAGCAGGGTCAGGCCGTCATAGTCGTAGACCTGCCGCATGTGCTTCTGTTCAGCCGCGAAGCCCTTCATGTGACGCGGCTTGAGCGCGGCATAGACCGCGCCATCGCGCAGATCGCAGTCAATGTCGTGGCGCCGGATACGATCGACCGTCAGCCTGACCGCCTCGCGCGACATCTCGAACACCCGGCGGGCATCGTCGGCCCCCAGCGCATTGGCGAATGTCGACATGCCGGTACCGAAGCCAGTCAGAATCTGGCCACCGGAGCGGCCCGACGCCCCCCAGCCGATACGGTTGGCCTCGACCAGCGCGACCGAATAACCCCGCTCGGCCAGATGGAGCGCCGCCGAACAGCCCGTCACGCCCCCGCCCACGACGGCCACGTCGACACGGCGCGAGCCGGTCAACGACGTCGGGGGCGACGCCAGCGTGATACGCCGGCTGTCGCGATAGTAGCTGTCAACGTAGTCGCTCATGGAGATCTTTATTTGTGATCACAATCCAAACATGCCGCAATTGATGCCCGTCTGTCGAATCGCGCGATCGCGGTGCAAACATCGCTGCAATCGACAGAAGACGGCCCGCCCAGGATGCATCAGCAAGCCCTGGGCCAAGTCTCACAAGGCCTCGCGCCGGCCGATTCGGCTCCAGAAGAGCGCTCACCAGGCAAGATTTGCACAGTTATAGCGCATTCAGCGTCGTTTTGTGATCACAAAAAGGTCATAGGCCGCGCCAAATGGCCGTTGGCGCCCGCAGCGGCTCACTCTATGCTGAAGCAGGAAACGACACGAGTTGACGCATGGCCGCCTACGACCAATTGACAGCCCGCACCGGCACGAATAATCGCCAACAAGCGATTTATTCCGCAGGCCTCGCCGGGCGCCGGCCGGCGATTCCGGTCGAGCCGGGCGCGCTCGCCGCTGCGGCCGGGCGGCGCATGGCGCGGGCCGCGTACGCCTATATCGCTGGCGGCGCTTCAGCGGAAACCACCGTGGCGGCGAACCGGAGCGCGTTCGACGCGTGGCGGATCGTACCGCGCATGCTCACCGACATCTCGTGCCGCGACACCGGGGTTTCATTATTCGGCCGACGTTACCCGCATCCGTTCATGCTGGCACCGATCGGCGCGCTGGAACTGGCGCACCGCGACGCCGATGTGGGCGCGGCGCGCGCGGCAGCCGCCGCCGGTATCCCGGCGATCCTGTCGAGTCAGGCCAGCCGGCCGATGGAAGCCTGTGCCACGGCCATGGACGCGACCGCCCCCGGCGCGCCGCGCTGGTTCCAGCTGTACTGGCCGAAATCCGATGCGTTGGCCGAATCGCTGATCGGCCGCGCCGAGGCCTGTGGCTGCGAAGCACTGGTGGTCACGCTGGATACGCCGCTGCTGGGTTGGCGCCCGCGCGATCTCGATCTCGGCCACCTGCCGTTCCTGCGCGGGCAGGGCCTGGCCCAGTACACCCACGACCCGGTGTTCCAGGCCATGCTGGCCGAATCAGCCGCCGATACCGATCAGCCGCCGATCACGCCGAGACTGCTGGCCAATGTCCTGGCCAGCGCGCGGCATTATCCGGGCTCGACCTGGCGCGCGTTGCGCAGCGGCCGCGGCCTGGCCGCGGTACGCCAGTTCGTGGCCACCTACTCACGCCCGGACCTGAGCTGGTCCGACCTGGCCTGGCTGCGCGAACACACCCGCTTGCCGATTCTGCTCAAGGGCATACTCTCGACCGACGATGCACGCCGGGCTGTCGAGGCCGGCATCGATGGCCTGATCGTGTCCAATCACGGCGGCCGGCAGGTCGATGGCGCCATCGCCAGCCTGGACGCGCTGGCCGCCATCCGCGGCGCCGCGCCCGATCTGACGCTGGTGCTGGATTCGGGCGTGCGCACCGGCGCCGACATCGTCAAGGCCCTGGCGCTGGGCGCGGACGCGGTTGCGATCGGCCGGCCGTATGCCTATGCGCTGGCACTGGCGGGCACGGGCGGAGTCGCGGAGTGGATCGCCAACACCGCGGCCGATTTCGAGCTCACCATGGCCCTGTCCGGCGCGCGCTCGGTGGACGATATCCGCTCGGGCGCGGTCACGCTGCAGACGCCGAGGCAGGCATGATCGATCTGGCGCCGTGGCTGATCGGGCTGGCGATCGTCGCGCTGGTATGGTGGCGCCAGATGGGCGCGCGCGCGACGGCCCGGCGCGCAGCCCAGAACGCCTGCGCCGAAGCGGAGGTGACCTTCATCGACGAACTGGCCTTCAAGCGTATCGGCCTGACCCGCGACAGCCAGGGCAGCTGGCGTCTGACCCGCCGCTACGGCTTCGAGTTCTATCGCCGCGGTGACCGTCGCTATTCGGGCACGGTCGAGATGTTCGGCCAGCAGGTCCGACATGTCTACATGGGCCCGCGCCCGTTATGAATGGACGCTCAGACGGCCTGGCGCGGATCGGTCGCGGCAACGCCCGGTTGCCCGCCATGACGCTCGCACACCGCGGCCAGCGCGCGGTGGCCGGACATATCATGGAGTTCGCGGAAGACCACCCAGTCGAGCATGCAGTACACACAGATCGCCGGATAGCGCCAATGATCGAACGCACCGTCGGCGGCCGCCGTCTCCAGCCAGTCGAGGCAGGTCCGGATACGCTCCCGGTGCCGGTTGTAGATCATCGCATCCTGGCTTGGATCGAGTCCGGAACGCGCGGCCAGGAGCAAGGCCACGAAGGCGTCGTTGGCGCCGTCGATCACGGTCAGTTGATTCTCCTGGCGCCAGCTTAGCGGGGCCTGCCCCCGCTGCGCCGCCAGATAACGCTGGATGACCCGCGAGTCGAACAACGTCGTCTCGCCATCGATCAGCGTCGGAATCTTCAGTGTCGGATTATGGCGCGCCAGCTCGGCCTGGTCGGCGCCGTAGATCGCCAGATCGCGAAATTCGTAGTCGACGTCGACCAGCAGCAGCCGGGTGCGACGCACATAGGGGGAAGTGACGGATCCGAACAGTTGCATGGACATCGCGGTGGCAAATCGTCGCACCAGTGTACCCCCGCCCGGGCCGGGTCACTCGCCTGGCCCGGGCGAGTCGCGTTGCCCGCGGCAGGCGATTAAACTCAACCCGAATTCTCCAAGCCCGCATTCGATGTCAACCCACGAAATCACGCTACGCTTTCTCGCCGAGCCTTCCGATGTGAATTTCGGCGGCAATGTCTTCGGCGGCAGTGTCATGAAATGGATCGACCATGCCGGTTATACCTGCGCCGCAAACTGGTCGCACAGCTACTGCGTCACGGCCTATGTCGGCGGCATTCGGTTCCTCAAGCCGATCCGGGTCGGCGATCTGGTCGAGCTCAAGGCCGAGTTGATGCATACCGGCAACACCAGCATGCATATTTCGGTGAGCGTCTATGCACGCGACCCGAAATCCGACGATGCCCGCTTTACCACGCACTGCATTCTGGTGTTCGTCGCAGTTGACGGTGAAGGCCGGCCGACGAAGGTGCCGACCTTCACCCCGGATACGCCGCAGGCCCGCCGGCTCAACGACTATGCCCGCAAGATGATCGACCTGCGCCAGCGCATGCAGGACGAAGCGGCCGATTTCCTGGACGAGATGGAAGCCCATGCGCACGACGACTGATTCGAAACCGCCAGGGGAACCCACGACGCGGCGATCTGTCTGTTCCGGGAAGCATTCATAAGGCGAGCCCATGCAACGACGCACCCTGCTCAAGGCGTCTCTGGCGCTGACATCGCTCGGGCTGCCGGCGATCCCGGCCTTTGCCAAATCACCGATTGAGAGCGGTCCGGGCCAGCCATTTTCCTTCCACTGGCTCAAGAGCAAGGCGCAGAAGATGTCGCGCTCGGCCTATCAGTCGCCAGCGGAAACACTGCCCGACACGCTCGCCAGCCTGGCGCCATTGAAGTATCAAAAGATCGTGTACGACTGGCACGACGCGCTGTGGTCGTCGGATCCCAAGGTCGCCCTGCGGGTGCATTTCTTCCATGTCGGCATGCATTTCAGTACGCCGGTGCGCATGCACGACATCGACCCGGATACCGGCAGGGCGCATCGCATTCCCTTCAAGCCGGAATTGTTCAACTACGATCACAGCGGCGTGGATCCGACCCAGCTGGAAGGCCATAACCTGGGATTCGCCGGCTGGCGGCTGGCGGTCAAACCGTGGGGCGCGTACGTAAACGAGGTGGCGTCGTTTCTGGGCGCGAGTTATTTTCGCGCGATCGACAAGGACAAGCAGTACGGCTTGTCGGCGCGCGGACTGGCAATCGATACCGACGAGCCCGGTGGCGAGGAATTTCCGGATTTCACCCAGTTCTGGTTCCAACGGCCCAAGGATGGCTCCGAACAGGTGACCGTCTATGCCCTGCTGGATTCACCGAGCGCGACCGGGGCCTATCGCTTCAACATAGACGCCGGCAACGCCCAGGGCGTGATCATGGATATTTCGGCACATGTCTATACGCGCAAGGCGATCAAGCGCCTGGGTATCGCGCCGATGACCAGCATGTATCTCAAGGGCACCGCCCAGGAAACCGCCCGCGATACGATCTATCCGCTCATGCACGACTCGGACCGGCTGTCGATGTGGCGCGGCAACGGTGAATGGATCTGCCGCCCCCTCTACAACCCGCCGACGATCCAGTTCAACACCTTCATGGACGAAAATCCGCGCGGTTTCGGCCTGGTCCAGCGCGATCACGATTTCAACGATTATCGCGACCCGGTCACCTGGTATAACCGCCGGCCGAGCCTGTGGCTCAAACCCACGAACAAATGGGGCAAGGGCCAGATCGCGCTCATGGAAATGCCCACGGTCGGCGAAACCGTGGACAACATCGTGGCGTTCTGGATTCCGGAAAAACCCGTCACCGCCGGCCGGCATCTGCACTATGACTACACGCTGTACTGGTGGCCCGAACCGCCCGTATCGCCCTCCCTGGCCATTGTGGACAAGACCTGGTCGGGCATGGGCAATGTCCAGGAAGGCTGGATTCCGGGCAACAGGTCGCCCGACCGGTACGCCCGCCGCTTTGCCGTGGACTTCGTCGGCTCGCCGCTGGACAAGCTGCCGGACGACGCCAATGTGACGGTCAATGTATCGGCCTCCAACGGCAAGATCAGTTATACCTCGACCCACGTCATGAAGCCGATCAACGGCTATCGGGCCGTATTCGACTGGATGCCCACGAGCGACGCCACCACCCCGGTCACGCTCCGGGCCTATCTGGTCAACGGCAGTCAGACGCTGACCGAAACCTGGCTGTACCAGTGGGTGCCGCCGGCGCCGCAGGATCGTCATTATTAGGGCCTGTTGCCGTTTCGTGCGAGTCCGCGCCAAGCGCTGTTTTGCGGCGAGACGAGGCGTAGTGCGCGCCGTGCAGTCACTCTGCACAAGCGGGCTACAACGCTGGATTGGACACCTAGGGGCGGGCACAACATGATGGCGGACGCGTTCTGCGTGCTTCCCGCTTTGCGTCGCGTGCCCCGCCGATGACTGCCGCGTTATTGATCGCGGCCCGCGTCGTCGCCGGGCTGCTCGTCCTGCTGGTGGCGGGCTACGGCACCGGCGCGCTCTGGTTTCGCGGCCCCAACCCGCGCGCGCTGCGCATCGCCTTGATCGCGGCCTGGTGGGCCGCGGCGCTGGGCGGCCTCGCCGGGCTAATCGCCGCCGACCGGCTCGGTCCGGCCATCTTCGCACTCGCCGGACTGGCGTTTGCGCTGTGGTGGGCGCAGATCCGTCCGCGCTCGGACCGCCCCTGGGCCGACGATGTGGCGCGCGTGCTCCACGTGGAACGTCACGGCCCACAGGTGCGCCTGCACAACGTCCGCAACTTCGACTGGCGCACGCGCGACGACTACACTCCGCGCTGGGAAATCCGCGACTACGATCTCGACCAGCTCATCGCCGTGGATCTGGTGGCCTCGTACTGGATGGGACCGACCATCGCCCATACGCTGGTGTCCTTTGCCTTCGCCGACGGCCGGCACCTGGTGTTTTCGGTCGAGGTCCGACGCCTGGCCGGCGAGGATTTTTCAGCGATCGGGGGCCTGTTCCGGCAATGCGAACTGGCCCTGGTGGCCGCCGACGAGCGCGATATCGTGCGCACCCGCACCACCGCGCGCCGCGAAGACGTTTATCTGTATCGCGTGGCAATGCCCCGGCACGCCATTCGTGCGCTGTTCGAGGCTTATCTGGATACTGCCGACACCCTGGAATACCGGCCGCGGTTCTACCACACGCTCACGTCCAACTGCACGACACTGGTCTACGACATGGTCAAGGCGATCGTGCCCGGACTGCCCTGGAACTGGCGCCTGCTGGCCTCGGGCCATCTGCACGAATACCTCTACGATCTCGGCGCGCTGGATACACGCCTGCCCCTGGCGGAACTGCGGCGTCGCGGCTGTATCAACGCGGCCGCCATCGCCTCCGATAGCGACGGCCATGCCAGCCCCGATTTCTCCGATGCGATCCGGCGGGGGCTGCCGGCGCCCGAAGGCGCACCGACGCCGCCCCCATAGCCCGGGCGCGCCGCGCGAACTCGCATCAAACGACAATTGGTCCTATTAATCCGGGATCAAAACAGCTGACTTCATCAGCTGTTTTCAACGCCTTCAAAAATAAAAGCCGGCGCCTGTCCGTCTTTTATCTTCAAGGGCTTCGCGGGCAATGGCCGCGGCGAGCATGCGGTCGCATACGGGCGCTATTAATCCGAAAAATCATCCATTTTTGTGCCGGGTTGATAATGTAATTGTCGAACCGCGCATTTGCGCCTGGCCCATCCGGCTTGCTTTTTGCCTGCGAACCGACCGTGTTTGATCTGCGCCTTATTATTGATTCTCGGGGGCCAACGATGTCTCGCATCGCTATTCCTGCCGCGGTTTTGACCGTGCTATTCGCCGCCGGCCTCGCGCCGGCCCTGGCTGCCGATACCGGCTCGGGAGGGAGCCGGACCGCCCAGACCGACCATCCGCCGAGCCAGACGCCCACCGCGTGGAATCTGGACGATCTGTACGCTTCGCCCGCGGCCTGGCAGAGCACCTATGACCAGACCCAACAGCGCATCGACACGCTGCCGCGCTTTTCGGGCCACCTGACCGACAGCCCGGACGCTCTGGCCAACGCGCTGGACACGATCTCCGACGTACAGAAATCGATCGCGCGCCTGTCGGTCTATGCCGGCCTGGCCGCAGATCAGGACCTGCGAGACAGCACCGCCCAGGAGCGCCGCAACAAGGCCGACCGCCTGGCCGCGCAATTCGGCGAGGCAACCGGCTACGTCCGGCCCGAGCTGGTGGCGATGAATCAGGACAAGCTCGAGTCCTGGAGCCAGGAGAAAGCGCTCGCAGACTATCAATACATGCTCACGCAGGTCATGAAGGCGGCGCCGCACACCCTGTCGCGCCAGACCGAATCGGCACTGGCCGCGCTGAGCCCGGTCAACGGCCAGAGCGATACCTTTTCGCTGTTATCGAACGCCGATATGCAATGGCCCAGGATCAAGATCGACGGCAAGGAACGCACAATCGATCAGGCCGGCTATACCAAATGGCGCAGCAATCCGGACCGCGAGGTCCGCAAACGGGTGTTCGCGGCGTTCTGGTCTAAATACAAACAGTACGAAGGCACCTTCGGCTCGCTTCTCGGCCAGACCGTGCTCCGGCACGTGATCGACGCGCGCCTGCATCACTACGACAGCGCGCTCGCGGCCGCCACCGCCGACAACGACATCCCCACGCGCGTTTATCACCAGCTCGTGGCGTCGGTGAACGACAATCTCGACACGCTGCACCGCTACCTCAAGCTGCGAGCTCGCATGCTCGGCGTGAAGCAGCTGCACTACTACGACATCTACCCGCCGCTGGTGCATTCCGACCGTTTCTTTACCATCGACGAGGCCCGGTCGCTGGTGCGCCGTGCCACCCGCCCGCTAGGCGCGCACTACGAACAGCTGCTCGATAAGGCAACCCGCTCGCCCTGGACCAGTGTCTATCCGCGCCCGGGCAAAAGCGCCGGCGCCTACATGAACGGCGCGGCCTACGACGTGCATCCGTATGTGTTGCTTAACTTCAACGACGACTACGAGAGCGTGTCGACCTACGCCCATGAATGGGGCCACGGTGTCCACACCATGCTGGCGCACGAGCACCAGCCGTTCGCGACCGCGGATTATCCGATCTTCACCGCCGAGGTCGCTTCGACCACCAACGAACAGCTGCTCGTCCAGTACATGATCGCGCATGCGAAGACCGACGAGGCCAAGCTGTTCTACATCGGCCAGGCGCTCGAGCAGCTGCGCGGGACCTTCTTCCGCCAGGCCCAGTTCGCCGAATTCGAGCTCGCTATCCATCAGGCCATACAGAAGGGTGAACCGCTGTCCGGCGCCCGCTTGACCCAGATGTACGGCGATATTCTCGACAAGTACTACGGCACCAAGGACGGCATCACCCGGATCGAGCCCGAAGACGACATCGAGTGGGCCTATATCCCCCACTTCTATTACGACTTCTATGTTTATCAGTACGCCACCTCGATCACCGCGGCGCATTATTTCGCCAGCCATATCGAGCATGGCGACACGCAAGTCCGAAAGGCTTATCTGCACGCGCTGTCCGAGGGCGGCGCCGACAGCGGCTACACGATTCTCAGGGACGCCGGCGTGGACCTGGCGACGGCCGCACCATACCGGGCGCTCATGGCCTACATGAACGACCTGATGGACCAGGCCAACGCCATCCTCGACAAGCAGCCCGGCAACCGCGAGAAGGCCGCGGGCTGACCCGGCTGCGGGCCGCGCCTGGCCGCGCTTCCGTGTGGGCAAGCCAGCGCGGTGGCGCCTTCCGTGCTACGATTATGATCACGAAGTGTATGCCGCGACCGTCGACAGGGCGGTCGGTCGCACGCGCGACGCTTCGTTCTGCTGCTCCTTTTCAAGTCGAGCGGCTCCAGGGGATATGATTGAAAATCAAGGGGGATATGTGGATCGTGTATCCAATCGACGTCTTGCTGTTGCGCTGATCGGCGCCGGCGCGCTCTGGTCCGGCCAGGCTATGGCCCAGAACAGCGGCGACATCGCCAAGGCCCATCGCCTGCAGGCGATGCAGCAACAACTCCAGGCACTCAAGGCGCAGCTCGCCACGCTCAAGCAAAAACAACAGAAAATGCCGGCCGAGCCCTCGACCGACAACGCTTCGACCAGCGACCAGGCCAGCGCACCGAGCACCGTCCAGGCGAACAAGCCCAAGCAGACATTGACGCTGGGTGGCGCATTCACGGCGGGCTACAAGCTCAAGCCGGACATGAAGAACCACCACAAAAGCGGTGATGCCATTGCCGGCATCGCGGCCTTCAACGTCCACGGCACGGACGGCAAGCTGTCGTACGGCGCCGAGTATCGCTGGTCGCCGACCGCCTTCGCCGATTCAAGTTATCTGCGCTATGGCTGGGCCGCCTACGACTTCGGCAAGCACAGCCAGATCAAGGGCGGCATGTTCTATGTGCCCTTCGGCAACCTCAAGTTCGGCTACCAGACATTCTGGGGCAACCTGACCTACTTCGCCGGCTTCACGGATAACCAGGCCGCCGGGCTGGGCTATAAGTACGAAAACGGCCCGTGGCGCCTCGACGTCGACGCCTTCAAGAACGACGACCTGGGGCAGCGCAGCCTGTACGGTTCCAATCCGTTCGATGGCTATCAGCAGGTCAACGGCGGCAATGCGCGCGCGGCCTATACCTTCAATCAGGGCACGGATCACAGCGTGCAGGTTTCGGCGGCGGTACGCGGCGGCGAGCTGCAAGTGGGGAAAAACGCACCCCATTACGGCACACGCTGGGCGGCCACCGCGGCGGTGGACGCCGCGCTCGGCCCGTGGACGCTGCAGGGCCAGTATGTCGATTATCGTTACAACATTCCGGCCGGACGCTTCTATAACGACAATGCGTTGCCGACCGACGCCATCACGATGGAGAACTACGGCTTCGCCTACCAGATGCCGGCCTCCGGCCAGATCTTCGCAGCGAATGTGGCGCGAACCTTCAAGATCGGCTGGGGCGCGCTGCATTCGATCCAGCTGTACGACAACTACGCCTACCTGATGACCGGCGGCAACGGTCGGTTCAACAGCGCCCTGCCCGGCAACGCGCCGAATCCGACCGGCGACATCCAGTTCAATGCGGTCGGCGCGGACTTCTCGTTCGGCATCCTGCAGGTCTGGGCGGATGTGCTGACCGGCAAGAACGCGGCCATGACGTTCGACGGACCGAGCGACGGCAGCTGGAACACCCGCTACAACCTGCAGATGGGACTCTACTTCAGCGGCGACGTGCTCAAGAACTAGGGGCTGCTATCGTTGCGCCAGGCGCCGTCTTGCGGCAAAACAGCGCTTGGCCCCTTCGGGTTGAGCCGCAAATCGAAGCCGGCCGTCACGAGACAGCCGGCTTTTTTCATGCGCCGCCGATCGGCCGCCGGCTGGCGGTGAACGCGGCTTTGCGTCAGCATCGCAGGCCAAGCATCGTCCTACACCGATACCGACCATGCCCGACCGCCTCCGCATCGCCATCATCGGCTACGGCACCGCCGGCCGCATCTTCCATGCGCCGCTGATCCACAGCACCCCGGATCTCGAGCTGGCCGCCATCGTCACCGGCAACGCCAAGCGCGCCGCCGAGATTGGCGACCGATATCCCGGCGCGCAAGTGATCGCCGATACCGAAACACTCTGGACCCGGGCCAGCGCATTCGATGCAGTCGTGGTAGCCAGTCCGAACGCCTGGCATGCGCCACATGCGCGGACCGCGATCGCGGCCGGCCTGGCCGTGGTCGTGGACAAGCCGCTGGCGGCTTCGGCCGATCAGGCCGAAACCCTGATCGCGGCGGCACGCGACCGCGGCGTGGCGCTGACCGTGTTCCAGAACCGGCGCTGGGACGCCGATTTCCTGACCCTGCGGGCACTGATCGAGGCCGGCCGGCTGGGCACGGTACGGCGCTTCGAATCGCGTTTCGAGCGCTGGCGGCCGGAACCCAAGCCCGGCTGGAAACGCGACGCCGCGCCCGATGCGGCCGGTGGCATCCTGTTCGACCTGGGCAGCCACCTGATCGACCAGGCCCTGACCCTGTTCGGCCCGGCCCGCGAGGTTTATGCCGAGCTCGATGCCGGTTATGCCGATTCGGCCGTGGACGACGATTCCTTCGTGGCGCTGACGCACAGTTCAGGCGTGCGCTCGCATCTGTGGATGAGCAGTGTCGCGCCCGACCTCGGCCCGCGTTTACGCGTGCTCGGCGACAGAGCGGGCTTCGTGAAATACGGGCTCGATCCGCAGGAGGAGCGGCTGCGTGACGGCGCGGTACCCGGCCATGACGGTTGGGGCACGGAGCCGGAACACGCTTGGGGGCGCCTCGGTGCCGGTGCACAGTTCGCGACGATCCCCAGCCATCCCGGCGATTACCCCGCCTTCTATCGCCGGTTCGCCGCCGCGCTTCGCGAACAAAGCGCGATGCCGGTGGATCCCGGCGACGCCGTGGCCGGGCTGCGCGTGATCGAAGCCGCGCGTACCGCCGCGGCCGAACGCCGCGTGGTCAGCCCGTAAACCGTCTCATCGTCATCGGCCGATGAACCGCGCGACCGGCGCGCTCAGCCGCGCCGCCAACGACGGCGGGGCATCCCAAGCCGCCGGGTCGAGGCGCTCGACATGATCCACGAAGCGCTGGGCGCAGGCGGCCCACGAGTAGTCCAGCGCGAACGCGCGGGCGTCTTCGGGCGACAGGGTCAGCGCGCCGCGCACGGCCGTGGCCAGATCATCGTCGAGACAGGCGACGTGCGGCGCGTGGCCGAGCACGTCGGCCGGGCCGGGTACCGGATAGGCCGCCACCGGCAGGCCGCTGGCCAATGCCTCGAGTAGCACCAGGCCATAGGTGTCGGTGCGACTGGCGAACACGAACACATCGCCGGCCGCGTACCAGCGCGCCAGATCCTCGCCGGTCTGCCAACCGGCGAAAACAACATCCGGATAGCGTCGCTTGAGCTCGGCGAGTTGCGGCCCGTCGCCGACCACGACCTTGGTGCCCGGCACGTCCAGATCGAGGAAGTCGCCGATGTTCTTTTCCACCGCCACGCGCCCGACGTAGACCATGACCGGTTTCGGCCCGTCGACGGCCATGGCGTCGTCGCGCGGCGCGAAGGCCCGGGCATCGACCCCGCGCGGCCAGAGCACGGTATGGGTGATGCCATGCGTGGCCAGTTCATCGGCGAGCGTATCAGTGGTTACCAGAACCTGTTTCGCCGCCGCATGGAAACGGCGCATGAAAGCAAAGGTCAGCCGGCGCGGCACGCCCATGCGCATTTCCAGATACTGCGGGAAATGCGTGTGATACGAGGAGGTGAAGACCAGCCCTTGACGTCGACAGTAGCGCCGAGCAGCCTGGCCGAGCGGGCCCTCGGTGGCGATATGAATCGACTCCGGCCGCGCCTCGGCCAGCCGGCGCCCGACCTGGGTGGCCGTCGCCAACGCCAGCCGGATTTCCGGTTCGCCGGGACACGGTAGGCTCATGAAGCGATCCGGTGTGATCAGCGTGACTTCGTGGCCGAGCCGCGTCAGCTCGTCGAGCACCGTGGACAAGGTGCGAACCACGCCGTTGATCTGCGGATGCCAGGCATCGCTAACGAGTGCAATCTTCATGCGGAGGCCGCCCGGCGACGGCTCTCGCGCTCGGCGGGCATTTCATCGTCGGTCCCGCGTCCCCAGTAAAGTAGTTCCATACGTCCGGCGAAGTCCTCGGTCAGTGCGGTACAGGATTCCACCCAGTCGCCATCGTTGCAGTAATCGACGCCGTTGACCGTACGCCGCGACGGGGTGTGGATATGGCCACAGATGATGCCGTCCAGATCGCGTCGCCGGGCTTCGTCGGCCAGCGCCTCCTCGAAGCGGCCGATGAAGGCCACCGCGTTCTTGACCTGGTATTTCAAAAATGCCGACAGCGACCAGTAGGGATAACCGAGCCGGCGACGCATGGCGTTGAACCAGCTGTTGCCGACGATCACGCCGCGGTAGGCATAATCGCCGAGCACCGCGAGCCAGCGCGCCTCGGTGCAGACCGCATCGAAGGCGTCGCCGTGGATCACCAGATACTGGCGCCCGTCGGCGGTCTCGTGCACACACTCGTTGCAGATCTCGATGCCGGCCAGATCCAGTGGCAGGTAATCGCGCAGCATTTCGTCGTGATTGCCGGGCACATAGACGATGCGGGTGCCGTGATCGCGGTGCAGGGCCAGCACCGCCTGGATTACGGCACTGTGGCTGGCCGGCCAATACCAGGCATTCTTGAGCGCCCAGGCATCGATGATGTCGCCCACCAGATACAGGGTGTCGCAGCGCACGGTGGCCAGGAAATCGAGCAGCCGCTCGGCGCGGCACCCGCGCGTACCCAGATGAAAATCCGAGATCCAGACGCTGCGGTAACAATGAAAGCCCCGGGGCGTCGCGGGCGACGGCCCACCGCTGGGGGCGTAGATGCGAGTGGATCGGTCGTCGTGACGTACCGGGCGGGGGTCGAGGACGTCGTCAAACGACATGGCTGTGCCTCCACGCAGAACCTGTGAGCATATTGTCAACACCGCGTATGACCGCCATGTGTCGTTTATTTAACGGCCGGATGACAGATTCGGGTCGCGAAACACCCAACGACCGGCCAGCAGATAATTGCCCCACAACCCGACCAGCGCGCCCGGCACCACGCTGAGCAACGGATGGGCCGCGCCGATGGCGGTGGCCGAAACCAGGCCGAGATAACAGCCGTAATTGACAATTACATTGACCGTGTTGACGGCCAGATAGCGCAGCCACTGACGCCAACGCGCCCGATCGTCGCCGCTGACGAAGGTGAAGCGACGATTGATCAACCAGGCGGTACTGGCCGCCAGCGGAATCGATATCAGCCGCGCCCGCAGCGGCGCCATACCTAGCCCGTGCACCAGCATGCCCAGAACGCTCATGTCCACGCCGAATGCGGTAAGACCGGCCAGGGCAAAGGAAAGCCAGCGCCGCAGCACGCGCGTTTCCATGATCACGGGCAGCCCGCCACGCAGCGGTCGTGCCTGTCGCATCCATGACAGTTCCCGGTCAAGCATCCTCCAGACATAGCAGATCCACACGACAACGCGATGACTGTCATGCTCCGGTCATGTGAACGCGCGAGCCTCGGTGACATCCGCTCCAAGGAGGACCGACCATGTCGATCGCATCACGAAACAGCGCCCGTCGCATCCTGATTCTCGGCGGCGATGGCTTTTGCGGCTGGCCGACAGCGCTGCATCTGTCCGACGCCGGCTACGACGTGACCATCGTCGACAACCTCTCGCGCCGCATGATCGACGTGGAACTCGAGGTGGAATCGCTCACACCCATCCGCCCGATGAGTGAGCGCCTGGCCGCCTGGGCCGAGGTCAGCGGGCGCGAGATCGGATTTCATCGCTTCGATGTCGCCCGCAATTATCAGCGCATGGTCAATCTGCTGCTGGACTTCGAACCCGACGCGATCGTGCACTTCGCCGAGCAGCGGGCCGCGCCGTATTCCATGAAATCGGCGGCCCACAAGCGCTATACGGTGGACAACAACGTCGGCGCCACGCACAGCCTGCTGGCCGCCCTGGTCGAATCCGGCATCGATGCCCACGTGGTGCATCTGGGCACCATGGGCGTGTACGGCTACGGCAGCGCCGGCATGAAGATCCCCGAAGGATATCTCAAGGTGCACGTCGAAACCGAAGCCGGCGCCATGGCCACCGACGAGATTCTCTACCCGGCCCACCCCGGCAGCGTCTATCACCTGACCAAGACCCAGGATCAGCTCACCTTCGCCTTCTACAATCGCAACGACGGCATCCGCGTCACCGATCTGCATCAGGGCATCGTCTGGGGCACCCAGACCGAGCAGACTGCGCGCGACGAGCGCCTGATCAACCGCTTCGACTACGACGGCGACTACGGCACCGTGCTCAATCGTTTTCTGATGCAGGCCGCGATCGGGTACCCGCTGACCGTGCACGGGACCGGCGGCCAGACCCGCGCCTTCATCCATATCCAGGACACGGTCCGCTGCATCGAACTGGCGATCGGCAATCCGCCGGCCGCAGGCGAGCGCGTGCGCATCCTCAACCAGATGACCGAAACCCATCGGGTGCGCGATCTCGCCGATCGCGTCGCCGCGCTCACCGGTGCCCCCATCGACTACCTGCCCAATCCACGCGTCGAGGCGGCGGAGAACGATCTGCACGTCGCCAACGACACGCTGATCCAGCTCGGCCTGCGCCCGACTACGCTCGATACCGGCCTGTTCACCGAAGTTACCGACATCGCCGCGCGCTTCGCCCATCGCGCGGATACGCGGCGTATCGTCTGCCGCTCGGCCTGGCGCGCCGACCGCAGAACCGAGCCGACCACAACAGTGACCACCGCGCCGCCGGCGGCGTCGACCCCGGTATAGATCCCGGATCGCATCCCGGCGAATCAGCCTCTACGCTGTGGTCATCAGCCATCATCATCCGGATCTGCCATGACCCTGCGTCTGGAGCCCGAAACACTGGCCTTCGACGACGACGGCCGCACGCCGAACAGTCGCCACCCGGTACTGATCCATCGCGGCTCGATGCCCGGCGACGACGATGAGGCACTCGCGGCCGCGTTCGAAGCGGCCTTCGAGGCCCATGGCTGGCCGCCGCAATGGCGCGGCGGCGTATTCGGCTATCATCATTTTCACTCCAACGCGCACGAGGCCCTCGCTGTCTACGCCGGCGAGGCGGAACTCGTGCTCGGCGGTGAAGACGGGCGGCCGGTCCGTCTCGCGGCCGGGGATGTGCTAATCCTGCCGGCCGGCACCGGCCATTGCCGGGTCGCGGCCAGCGGTGATTTCGCGTTGACCGCGGCCTATCCCGCCGGCCATGGCGACTGGGACCTGTGCCGGCCGGGCGAAACCGACCACGCGCGCGCGGTCGCGCGTATCGCCGAAGTGCCGACGCCGGCGACCGATCCCGTCACCGGCGGCGACGGCGCACTGACCCGACTCTGGGCCGGCTAGGGCCTAGATCGTCTGCCAGGCCTGGAGTTCGGGCGATGCGACAACCCTGCGTATGCGCGCCAGGGCATCGGCCAGCGCGGCGCGATCGCGTGCGGCGCTGAAACAGATGCGGATGGCCTGCGGCGCGGCCTCGCTGCCGACACAGAACGCTTCCGCCGGATTGACCTTGATGCGCTCGGCGGCCAGCCGCTCGACCACGCGCGCGGCGCGCTGCCCGGGCGGCAATTCCAGCCAGGCATAGAAACCGCCGGCGCGCAGGCGCAGATGGAAGCCGGATAGTGCGGCGCGCGTCATCGCCGCGCGCGCGGCCAGTTCATCGAACTGCCGGGCCCGCACGCGATCGGCATCGCCGGAGGCGATCCAGTGGCCGACCACCGAAGCGATCAGTGGCGGCGGCATCCAGCTGATGTTGCGCACGGCGGCCGAAACGCGCTCGCGGATCGCCGCCGGCACCCGCATGGCGCCCGAACGCAGGCCGCCCGAAAGAATCTTGGAGACCGAGAACAGATAGACCGTACGCTCGGGGGCCAGCCGGTACAGCGGCGTACCGCGCTCGGCTGCCGGCAGATGCTGGACGCCATCCTCCACGATCCAGACATCGCGTTCGCGCGCGAAAGCGGCCAGTGCCGCGCGGCGTGCTTCGCCGAGCCGCGCCGTGGTTGGATTCTGGTGTTCCGGCATGACGTAGAGCACATCGAATGATTGTTGATCGTGCCGGGCGGCAAGCGTATCCACGGCCAGGCCGTCTTCGTCGTGATCGAGCGCGACCAGGCGCTGGCCCAGCTGCCCGGCCACACTGATCAGACCGGGATAGGTCAAACGCTCGGCTGCCACGCGCCGGCCCGGCCCCGCCAGCGTGCACAGGACGATGAAGATGCCGTTCATGCCGCCCTGGTCGATAATCAACTCATCGGCGTCGACCGGCAGCCCGAGTTCGGTCATCCAGCGCGCATAGATGTTCCGATGCGCATCCAGCCCGCCTTCCGGCTGGTAATCCAGCGCATGGGCCAGTGCGGTCGGATCGGCCTGAATGCCGGCGAGGGCGCGCTTCAGGCCGGCATCGCGTTCGCCATCACCCGGCGGCATCGCGAGCGACAGATCGATCCAGCCGTCGTCCTCGCGTGTGACGCTGACATGCGAAAACCGCCGCGATTCGCGGCCGCCGCGCACGTAAGTCCCGCTGCCGACGCGCGCTTCCACCCAGCCCTGGCGCTCGGCCTCACCATAGGCGCGCGTGATGGTACCCACGGTGACGCCGAGCGCATGCGCCAGCCGCCGCTGCGGCGGCAGCCGGGTGCCCGGGCCGAGCTCGCGCGATTCGATCGCCCGGCCGATCGCCGTGGCCAACTGACGATAACGCGGCCCCTCGCCCGACAGCGTCGGCACCCAGATTGTCATGGTGACAATAAAATCATTGACGCCCTCCAATCGCGGCGTAACCTTCAATTTTCACCGGCGCCTTTGCCAAAACACCAAAATGAACCCATACAATATCATGAATACCCCGCCTCGCCTCCGATCTTCCGCTTATCGGGCGTCGGCGCGGCGCCACCGCGTTGGCGTCGCGCCGCCCTCGGTCGCCCACCGGAGCGGGTCATGATCACGCCCACGGCCATGATTCCGGTGGCCCTGTTCGCACTGGCCACGGTGGGCACACCCGGGCCGAACAACGTCATGTTGACGGCTTCGGGCGCCCGCTATGGCTATCGCCGCACGCTGACGCATATCGCCGGCATCCTCGGCGGCAGCGCTGTGCTCTACATGGGGGTGGCGTTCGGGCTCGGCGCATTGTTCCAGCGCCATGATCTGCTGCAGTACGCCCTGCGTGCATTGGGTGCGGCTTATCTGCTGTACCTCGCCTGGCGTATTGCCAGCGCACCGCCGCCGAATCTGGATGTGGCCGGTGATGCCCGGCCCCTGTCGTTCCTCGAGGCCGCGGCCTTCCAGTTCGCCAACCCCAAGGTCTGGGTGATGGGGTTGACGCTGACCGCCTCGTTTCTGCCGGGGCAGGGGCCGCTATTCCTCAACGCCCTCGTGCTGACCGCGATCATGCTCGTCGTGGGCCTGCCCTGCCTGTCGTTCTGGGCGGCGTTCGGCAGCGTGATCGGCCGCACACTCAGGACAGCCCGCGCCTGGCGGGCCTTCAACATCGTGATGGGCATGCTGACCGCCGCCTGTGTCGGGTTCATCGTCGTCGATTGAGCGGCGGCGCGAGCTGCTTGTACATGACCAGCGCATCGACATCGCCGGCCTCGGGATGACAGAAGGCGCCCGGCAGGCGGCCGACGACCTCGAAGCCGTGCTTTTGCCACAGCCGCACAGCGCCGGCGTTGGTCTCGGCGACGAAGTTGTACTGCATGGCCCGAAAGCCGCGCGCGACCGCCTCGCGTTGCGAGTGCTCGCACATCGCACTCGCCCATCCGGCCCCGCGCGCGGCTTCGGCCACGACATAGCCACAATTGGCCACGTGGGCGCCCTGGCCGGGCTGATTCGCCACCAGATAGTAAGTGGCCACAATCGTGCCGTCGTCCGCCTCGCCGGCGAATGTCGCCGCGGGTTTGTCCATCCACGCCGCCCGGGCGTCGGCCTCGGCGATATCCCGCGGATAAGCATAGGTTCGGCCGGCCGCGAAGACCGGCGACAGGAGGCGCCAGAGCGCCGGCCAGTCGGCCGTCCTGGCAAGGCGTATCGACGACATGACGAATCCACTCGTGAAGAAACGGGAGCGAGTCGCGCCAGCATAGCGAAGATTCGAATCAATCGGCGGGCAGGCAGGCTCTGAACCCGGGTTGCTGTCGATAGCCGGGGCCCAGGGGCCGCCCCGGAGATTAACGACCCTTTCATTAAAGCAATCCTGGTCATCGCAGGCTACGATCGGCCTGAATCACGTCAATGATCGCCAACGGCGCCCCGAAGGCGCCACAGCCCGCCGTCCCGGCACGCAAGGCATTTCGGGCGCGACCGCAGAATATCGCAACTCATTGATTTTACGATCGACGTATCACGCTAAAATGACACAGGAAATTTTTTTCAAACAAGGGTTGTCAAATTCGACTTTAGGCGTAGAATCGCCCGCGTCGACGGAAAATATCGATGGTTCAAGGCGTTTTTCGCCGGCCACAGGGCAAACCCCATCGTTACCGTCGCATCGGGCTTGTC
The DNA here is from genome assembly GCF_052044155.1 of Salinisphaera sp. SWV1. NCBI lineage: Bacteria > Pseudomonadati > Pseudomonadota > Gammaproteobacteria > Salinisphaerales > Salinisphaeraceae > Salinisphaera > Salinisphaera sp. SWV1. The sequence continues at coordinate 62,017 of NZ_JBQDYE010000005.1, read as the reverse complement.
CCAAAGAGGCAATACTTGCTTATTCCTATTCGTTGATCGGCATCGGCAACGTGACACCGAGGGAAGCGGTTCACGTCAATGCGGATGCCGAAGATCGCCGTGGGCCCGCTCAACCGCTGGCTCACCGAACATTCTTCTGGTTATTGAGGAGCATTGATGATGAACAACTTCAAGGTGAACATCGTGAACAGCCTTGTGGTCACCGGCCTGGTTGCCGCCTCCATGATGATGCCGATCCTGGCCGCCGAACTGGCCCAGATGCCGAGCACCCCCCATCAGACGCCGGTCGCGGCGCAGACGGCGGCAGGCACGCATACCATCCGCTAAGCGGCTGCATCGGCCGAAGGCGTGTGAAGATACCCGGCCCCGGCGCCGGGTATTTTTTTGTCTGCGGGCGGTAAGCGCGTGTCGTCGCGGCGGGATCCCCGGGCCCGGGCGCCGCCGCACGGCATCAAACCACCGAGGTCATGCCGCCGTCGACGAAGATGTTCTGCCCGGATACGAAGTCCGAGGCGTTTGAACACAAATAGACCAGCGTGCCAATCAGTTCGTCGAGCCGACCCCAGCGCGCGGCCGGGGTGCGTTTCCTGATCCAGGCATCGAAGTCGGCGTCCTGCCAGAGCGCGGTGTTCATGTCGGTCTGGAAGTAGCCCGGCGAGATGCAGTTGACCTGGATGTTGTAGCGGGCCAGATCCGCCGCCATGCCCTGGGTGAGCATGGCCACGCCACCCTTTGAGGCCGAATAGGGCGCGATCGTCTCGCGCGCCAGCTTCGATTGCACCGACCCGAGATTCACGATCTTGCCCGAGCCGCGTTCGCTCATCGGCCCGGCCAGGGCGTGGGCCACATAGAACGCGCTCGACAGATTGGTCGCCACGACTGCATCCCAGTCGGCCGGCTCGAACTCGGCGAAGGGCGCGCGTTTCTGCAGGCCGGCGTTGTTGACCAGAATATTGGGCAGGCCATGGGCGGTGATCACCTCGACGATCGCCTGTTTCACGGCGCTCGCATCGGTGACATCGAAGGCCACGTGGGCCACGTCCGCACCGGTCTCACCGGCGAGCCGCTCGGCGGCGGCGGCCAGCTTGTGTGGATCGCGCCCGTGCAGGATCACGCGCGCGCCGCGGTCGGCCAGGCCGCGTGCCAGTTCGGCGCCGAGTCCGCGTGAGGAGCCGGTGATCAACGCCAGCTTGCCGACCACATCGAACAATGTATCGCGCATTGAAGCCCCTCGAAGATGAAGAAAAGCGGGCCATCGAGCCGGCGCGCGACGGCGGTGCAACGCGCCGCATCCTATCCCGGAACCGGTCCCATGCCTGTTGATTTTTGGTCGTAGACAGCGCGGGCGGGCGGCATCGCGCCCGCCTCATGAATTGTTCGAGCCCTGGGGACGGCTGCGATAGACGAACCGCCAGAACAGGTAGATCAACACGACGACGGTGGTGACACCGGCCGCGGAATACAGGCCGATCGGCCCGAAATGCGCCAGTGCCTGCTCGAAATGCTTGCCGAACCAGTAGGTGCCGAAGCCCCAGGCGCCGACCCAAAGCGCGGCCCCGATGGCGTTGTAGAGGGCGAAACGCGGCGCGGCCATGCAGCCGATGCCGGCCACGATGCCGTTGAGCTGGCGCAGGCCGACAAAGAAACGGGCCACGATCACGATGGCGCCGCCCCGGCGCTGGAAGAACCGCTCGATGCGGGCCAGCCTGGCCTCCGTGATGCCGACGCGGGCGCCATGGCGCAACACGACCCGCCGCCCGCCGAAGCGACCGATCGCATAGCCGATGTTATCGCCGATCACCGCGCCCAGCCAGGCGGCGGGCAGCAGCAGCTCGATCGGCAACTTGCCCTGGGACGCCAGCAGGGCGGCGGAGATGAGCGCGGTTTCGCCGGGCACGGGAATGCCGAAGTCCTCGATCAGCACGAGCAGGAAAATGGCCCACGGGCCGTAGTCCGAGATGATCTGAGTAATATCGAGCATGCCTGAGACTAACGTAAGCGGCGGGCGCGGCCATCGCGATCAATGCCGGGCACCCGCCAGGATGTCCGTCGTGAACGGGCGCCGAGTGTATCCCGCCGCGGGTTCGTGCCGTGATACGGGCCGACCACGGTTGCATCGGGTCGCCGCCCGTGCCGCCGGACGGCGTCACGCACCGATTATCCCGCCATGCTGTCCTGCGTGCCACCCGCTGAACGCGCTGGCGGCGAGCGCCTTCGAATCAACGCCACGATCGACGCCCCCGGCCCGGCTCCGCGCCCAGCGCCGTTTACCAGATCTCGACGCGTTGATCCTTCGGCCGGACCATGCGGTCGCCCGGCTTGCAATCGAAGGCGCGGGCGAAGGCCGGCATGTTCGACGGCGCCCCGATCGCACGATAGCGCATCGGCGAATGCGGGTCCGAGTTGAGCTGCACCTCAAGCGCCTTCGGCCGGCTGTGACCGCGCCAGACCCGGGCCCAGGACATGAAAAAGCGTTGTGCCTGGGTATACCCGTGGATCTTCATGCGCGCCTGGTTCGGGTGATGGGCCAGCGCGCTCTGCAGGGCATCGTAGGCCAGCGTCAGCCCAACCAGGTCGGCGATGTTCTCGCCCAGGGTGAGCTGGCCGTTGACGTGCAGTTCAGGCTTGTCCGGAATGGGCGTGTACTGGTTGAATTGATCCACCAGCTTTTGCGCGCGGGCTTCGAAGGCCTTGCGATCGGCCTCGGTCCACCAGTTGACCTGGTTGCCGTCGCCGTCGAACTGACGGCCCTGATCGTCATAGCCGTGGCTCGACTCGTGTCCGATCACGGCACCGATGCCGCCATAGTTGACCGCGTCGTCGCCGTGGGCATAGAAGAACGGCGGCTGCAGAATGGCGGCCGGGAAGTTGATGGTGTTGTCGGTGGGGTTGTAGTAGGCATTGACCGTCTGCGGCGTCATGCCCCAGCGCTGGCGATCCCGCGGGCCGCCGACATAGGCCATTTCGTAGTCGTGGTTGAACTTGGCCGCGCGTGCCATGTTGCCGTAAAAATCGTCGGCCGAGATCGACAGCCCCTGCCAGGAACGCCAGTGCTCGGGATAGCCGATCTTGGGCAGGAATTTCGACCACTTGTCGAGGGCTTTCTGCCGGGTTGTGTCGCTCATCCAGTCGTTGTTCCGGATGCGTGTTTTCAGCGCCGCGCGGATGTTGTGCACCATCTGCCGGGCGCGCGCCTTGGCTTGCGGCGGGAAGTATCGGGCGACATACAGCTGACCCAGCGCCGGGCCCATGGCCTGATTGACCGCGGCCAGCGTCTGCTTCCAGCGCGCCTGCTGCTCGGGCTGGCCATTGAGCGTGCTGCCGTAGAACGCGAAGTGGGCGTCGTTGAAGGGCCGCGACAGCAGGGGCGCGGCATCGTCGATCACATGGAAGCGCAGATAGGCGCGCCATCGATCGAGCGGCGCATTGCCGAGCAGCTTGTCGAATTGCTTGAAGAAGCGGGGCTGCGACAGGGAAAAGCCCCGCTTGATGTCAGCCCCCTGCGCGGCGAAGAAGGCCTTCCAGTCGAAATTCGGCGTGGTCCGGTTGGCCTCGGCCAGCGTTACGAAATGATACTGGTTCTGCGGATCGCGCATCGCCACGCGCGACAACGAGTGCCGGGCCAGATCGGTTTCCAGGGCCATGGCCTCGCGGGCATCCGCGGCGGCGCGATCGTCGGATTCCCCGACCCGCCTGAACAGCGTGGTCATGTAATCGACATAGGCGGCGCGCTGATCGGCGTAGGCCTTGTCGGTGTAGTACCTCGGCGTCGGCAGACCGAGCCCCGCCTGATCGACATAGGCGATGATCCGGGTCGCGTTCCGGTAATCGGGGCTGGCACCGAGTTCGAACACCTGGCCCTGGCCCGCGGCGAACGCCCGGCTGAGATAGCGGCTGAGCGCCGGGCGACTGTCGATGGCCGCGATCCGCTTCAGGCGCGCCTCGATCGGCTGGTAGCCGGCGTTGTCGATGGCGCGGGTATTCATGCCGGACTGATAGAGATGTCCGATCCTGGCCTCGATCGAGCCGGGCGGGGCCTTGTCGGCCCGGGCCGCGGCCTGTTCGACGATGCGGTGCTGATCGTCGAGGCTCTTCTCGGCCAGCATGTTGAACGACCCCCAGCGGGTGTGATCGTCCGGGATCGGATTCGCGGCTACCCACGTCGCGTTCACGAACGTGTCGAGGTCCTGACAAGCGCTCACGCGGGTGTCGAGATTGCCGGTATCGAAGATTCGCTGAGCGGCGGACAGCCGCATACCCGCGGCGTCGGGATCGGAAGCCTCGGCCGTGCTGGCCTGGGTCATCATCAGCCCGAGCGTGATCGCCGCGGGCGTGAAAGCCAGTCGTCGGATCATGATCATCCTTGTCGTTGGCTGCGGGCCACCGCGAACCGCAAACGCCATCGGCACGCGCCGGTCCACGGCCCGTTGCGGTTTCGGGGTGCCGCCAGAGAACCGGGTTCGACCGGTCTCATATTGACACGATCGCGGCCGTCACGGTGCGTTCCTGCCGCCCGTTTCGGCGCTGTCGTCGTGGCGGGCGCTGTGCTCCTCGAGCAGATCCTGAACGGAGTCGAGAATGGCCGCGGGCCGGAACGGATAGCGATCGACATCGTCGCGGCTGGCAATGCCCGACAGCACCAGGATCGTATGCAGCCCGGCCTCGATGCCGGCGACGACATCGGTATCCATGCGATCGCCGATCATGCCGGTGCGCTCGGAATGCGCGCCGAGCTTGTTCATTGCCGAACGGAACATCATCGGATTGGGCTTGCCGACGTAGTAGGGCTCGCGCGTGGTGGCAGCGGTGATCAACGCCGCGACCGCGCCGGTCGCGGGCAGCACACCCTCCGCGCTCGGCCCGGTCACGTCCGGATTGGTGGCGATGAAGCGCGCGCCGTTGTTGATCAAGCGGATCGCTTTCGTAATCGCCTCGAATGAATAGGTGCGGGTTTCACCGAGGACCACGAAATCCGGGCTGGTATCCGTCATGACGAAACCGGCTTCGTGCATCGCGGTGGTCAAACCGGCCTCACCGATGATGAAGGCCGAGCCCTGGGGCGCCTGCCCGGCCAGAAACGCGGCCGTGGCCATTGCCGAGGTCCAGATCTGGTCCTCCGGCACCTCGATGCCGTTGCGCGCCAATCGAGCCGCCAGGTCGCGCGGGGTATAGATGGAGTTGTTGGTCAACACCAGAAACCGGATGTCACTGGCCCGCCACTGGTTGATCAGGTCGGCGGCGCCCGGCAGCGCCTTGTTCTCGTGCACGAGCACGCCGTCCATATCGGTCAGCCAGCAATCGATCTTGCGCTTTGTCACGAAGCCCGTCCTCGTCATTGGTTCAATCATGCCGATCTGATCATACCGACTCGGTGCCGCAACCTGTCGCTCCTGGCCAGCTGCGCTCAAGTCCACGCAACAGCAGGCGGTAAAAAGTTTTACCAAAAATCGAATTATACGGCGAATCAAACATTTATTCTCACGATGCCACAGCCATTGGGTGGCATGGGCTTGCGCGCCTCGTGCCAATGCGCCTAGTTTCCAGTATCCCGCGTAACCAACACCGTTCAGGAGGAATGATGAGGAAATTCATTTTTGCCGCGATCGCCGGTTCGCTGCTCTACGCCACCACGGCGCTGGCGGTGGTCAACGTCAATACCGCCACGGTCGATCAACTGCAGACACTCGACGGCATCGGCAGCGTCAAGGCCCAGGCCATTGTCAAGGATCGCCAGGCCAATGGCGATTACGACAGCCTCGGCCAGCTGAGTCGTGTCAATGGCATCGGCGCCAAAACCATCGAAAGCCTGCGCTCGGAGGCAACCGTCAACGATGAATCGGCCAGCGCCGATACCGGCAGCTGAGCCGGCAAGAGGATCGGCCGGCCAGGCCGCGCCGATCCTCTTCGGCCGCGAACTTGGGCTCCAAGGTCGCCAGCGCAAGTTTGTTGCCACCCGACAGATCGCGGCAGGCAAGCGCCCCGGGGGCGGCCGCGCCTCGGCCGGCGACTGAGCTCTGAGGCGCCGTTCGGCGCGGTCTCGTGCAAAACGGCCACAGGCACTAGACTGGACGACATGCCTACCCGATCCGGCAAACTCGTCATCGGCATTTCCTCGCGGGCCCTGTTCGACCTGGAAGCCAGCCATGCCGTCTTCGAGACCGAGGGCCGAGAGGCGTATTGCAGCTACCAGATCGAGCACGAGGAAGATGTGCTCGAGCCCGGCGTCGCCTTCGGGCTGGTGCGCAAGCTGTTGGCGCTCAACGATGCCGACCGTGAGCGCGTGGAGGTGATCCTGCTGTCGCGCAACAGTGCGGATACCGGCCTGCGGGTGTTCAATTCCATCGCCCATCACGATCTGCCGATCAGCCGGGCGGCCTTTACCAGCGGCGACTCGCCCTGGCGTTACGTCTCGGCCTTCGGTGCCGATCTTTTTCTATCCGCCGACCCGGACGACGTACGGGCTGCCCTGGCGGCCGGGTGCGCGGCGGCCACGATCGTGCCGGGCCATTCCCGTGCCGCTGGCGAAGGCGTGCTCAAGATCGCCTTCGACGGCGATGCCGTGCTGTTCTCCGACGAAGCCGAGCGCATCTTCAAGCAACACGGACTGGCCGCCTTCACCGAGGCCGAATCCGCGGCCGCCGCCCGCCCGCTGCCGGGCGGGCCGTTCAAGGCTTTTCTCGAAGCGCTGACGCATATTCAGAGCGAATTCGATCCCGATGATTGCCCGATCCGCACCGCCCTGGTGACTTCGCGCAGCGCCCCGGCGCACGAGCGCGTGATTCGCACCCTGCGCGCCTGGCATATCCGCATCGATGAGGCGCTGTTTCTGGGCGGGATGGCCAAGGCCCAGTTCCTGCAGGCCTTCGGCGCCGACATCTTCTTCGACGATCAGGCCACCCACATCGGCCCGGCCTCCGGCCTGATGGCAGCCGGCCACGTACCGCACGGCGTGGCCAACGAGCCGTCGGCCACGGGTTAGACACCCGTCCACGCGCCGGCGCGTGGAACGGCAACAGGCGCCGTTGTCCGGTCACGCCCATGCATCGATGGACGAGACAACCCTTGCATATCACGGTGGCCAAGATGTTTTGTAGAATCATCTCGCAAGCCCCGTATTTCTCGCTCGTGTATCGGCCACAGCCTCTTCGTACAGACGTGATGATCGCCGCTGTGGCCGGGGCGATGGCATGAACCTGTTCACGAGCCTGCTGGTGGCGGCCGGCGCACTGGCCGGCGCGGCGCTGTTGATTCTCGGCCCGGGCTGGGCGCGCCGGCATCCGGCGCTATCGGCGGCCGAGCGGCGCCGCCTGGGCCGATTGATGCCCTGGACCCGCCGCCTCGACGCCCGGCGCCTGGTCCGCCTGCAGCGTCGCACCGCGCGTGTGCTGCGCGATATCGACCTGATCGCCGACTCGGGGCGCACACTGAGCGCCGACCAGCGGCTGGCGCTGGCCGGCCAGGTGGGCATGCTCTGTCTCGGCGCCCAGCCCAGCCAGACGCGTTTGCCCACCGAGATCGTCGTGCATGACGATATCGACAGCGAATGGTCGGGGCCACCGACAAACGGCCTGCTGGAAGATCTCGGCGAAATGGCGACGGGCGACAGCTGGCGAACGCTGAGGCTGCATGTGTCGTGGCCGGCGGTGGTCGCTGCCCTGAATGGCGGGCCGCAAAATCCCATCGTGCGTCAAATCGCACGGCTGCATGATTTCGCCGTCCCCACCACCGTGGTCGCCGGCGGACTGACCTGGGGCGATGCACTGGCACAGCAATGGCGGCGCCTGCGCGAGACCGGCTCCAATCTGCTGCCGCTGGACGAGGACATCGCGCTGGATGCGTTCTTCGCCCAGGCCGTGGAGGCCTTCTTCCAGCGCGGCGAGGCCCTGGCCGGCGCCCATCCCGATCTGTATGCCGTACTGGCGGCCTATTTCGATATCGAGACAGCGCCCCGCCGTCCGGCGGGGCACCGCACGCCGGTTATTCGTTCGTGATGGCGATCCGCCCGCTGCCCGGCAGGGTTTCCACGAAAGCCGAGCCCGCGAGCTTGGAAGGCGTATAGGCACCGCCCTCCGGCGCGTCGGTCAGCAATCGGCGCGCCAGCGCCAGACTCGCGTGGACGGTGACATCGTAACCATTGGCCACCTGTAGCCGGCCCACGCGAACCTCGCCGCTTGCATTACGCACTTCGCCCCAGACCCGGGTGCCATGCCGCGCCCGGGTCGCGGCATCCGGACCGTGCACGCGGCCGGCCCGCGCCTTGAGAAAATTCTTCACCGGCGACAGCCCGAGTAACGGGCGCGCCCAGTTCAGCCACCTGACCTGCCGAATACGGCCGGGCGACATCGGCATATACACCGCGATGCTCGGGATACGCGTCGAATAATAAGCGGTGGATACATCGCCCCAGGGGATGGTCATGGCGTGCTTGGGCCCGTCCCCGAAGTCGATCTCGCGTACATCGGCCGCGAGCGCCACCTTCACGATCCGGCCGTTGCGACGCACGCGGCCACCGCCGGCCAACCCTTCGACGCTTGTCTTCGCAGTGCCCGGCGACAGGCCCGAGCGTGACTCGAAACCGAGCGCGAGTTCGGTGGCGTCGGGCAACGACTCGGCAAGGGCGGCGGCGAGACAATCGGTCGGCACCACATCGAAGCCGGCGCCCGGACACAATACCGCGCCGGTTTCGCGCGCATCGGCATCGCGGCCGAAGACATGCTCGAACACCTCGATCTCGCCGGTGATGTCGAGGTAGTGGGTGCCGGTCGCGATACAGGCCGCGACCATCGCCGGCGCCGTATCGACGAACGGCCCGGCGCAATGCAGCACGACATTGATGTCGGCGAGCTGACCGGCCACGGTATCGCCCTCGAGATCGAACGGGCGGGCGTCGAGCCCGAGCGATTGCGCCAGCGCCGCGACCCTGGCCGCATTGCGGCCCGACAGTACCGGCGACAGCCCTTCGGATACAGCCTGCCGGGCGATCAATTCGCCGGTGTAGCCATAGGCACCGTAGATGAGGATACGATCGTGACTCATGTTGCTTCTCCGCTATGTGGTTTGAGCATCGAGCGCGCCATTTTCTCCACAGCGCGGAAGAACCATTCCGGCTGCAGCCGCTTCAATCGATATTGCCATCGCGTGTCGCGATGCGTCAGCACCAGGAAACGCCGCCTGGCCACAGCGTCGAAGATCTGATCGGCCACGTCGTCGGCGGTCACGCCGGAGCGGGCCATGAGTTTCGCCACCAGCGCGTCGCGCCCGGGCGTGGTGCTGCGAAACGACTCCATCAGGTTGGTGGCAAAGAACGCCGGACAGGCCACGGTCACGCCCACGCCGTGACCGCGTTCCTCGGCACGCAGGGTTTCCGACAACGACAACACGCCCGCCTTGGTCACATTGTAGGACGCCATGCCCGGTGCGTTGGCGATGGCGGCAAACGACGCCGTATTCACGATATGCCCACGTGAGGCGCGAAGCGCCGGGAGCGCCGCCCGGCAACCGCGCACCACCCCCATCAGGTTGATATCGACGATCCAGTCCCAGTCCGCCTGCGGCGTATCGGCGACCGTGCCGGACGCGGCCACGCCCGCGTTGTTGACGAACACATCCACTCCGCCCCATTCGGTGTCGAGCCGTGCCATGAGTTGCGCGAAATCGGCGTCGCGCCGTGTATCCAGGGTCTGGGCCATGGCCTGGCCGCCGGCATCGTTGACCTCGCCGGCGACACGGCGCGCACGCCCGGTCTGGATGTCGGTCACCGCCACGCGCCAGCCGGCCCGCGCATAACGCAGTGCCAGCGCACGACCGAGGCCGCTGCCCGCCCCCGTTATCGCCATGCGCTTGTGCTGGATCGGATCGTCACTCATATCTGACACGCGTTGTTGTCAAAATTTCGAGCATACGCCAACGTATTGCCAATGTCTTGTCGGCGGGGCATGGTCGGCGGACAGCGCATTCGCAACATACGAGGACAAGCCCATGAAGCTCTATGAAACACGTCAGGCCCCCAATCCGCGCCGGCTGCGTATCTTTCTGGCGGAGAAGAACATCGACCTGGCAGAGTTCGAGATCGAACAACTCGACCTGGCGGCCGGCGATAACCTGTCGGCGCATTTCAAGGCCAAGAACCCGATGGGCGGCGTGCCGGTGCTCGAATTCGACGATGGCCAGTGCCTGTCGGAATCGATGGCGATCTGTCGTTACTTCGAGATCACCCATCCGGAGCCGCCGTTGATGGGCGACTCGGCCGAATCGCAGGCCATGATCGAGATGTGGAACCGGCGCATGGAATTGCATCTGCTGTTGCCGGTGGCGATGGCTTTCCGGCATACGACCGGCCATTTCTCCGATCGCGAGGCGGTTTTTCCCGATTACGGCGCCGATCGCGCCCAGGCCGCGCTGCGGATGTTCGATTTTCTCGACCAGCACCTGGCTACGCAGCCACATGTTGCCGGCGACGACTACACAGTGGCCGATATCACCGCGCTGGCGGCGATCGATTTCGCCCGTGTCATCGACGTGCGCGTGGGCGATCGGCCGCATCTGGCGGCCTGGCACGACCGTGTTTCGGCCCGTCCCAGCGCGAAAGCATAACGCCGCGCCAGGCGATCGCTTGGCGGGGCCGGCCACGCGGGATAGCATGCCGGCCTCGCCCCTTCGCCGGAACCGGTCGTGCGCCTGGAAGAACTCAGCCCGGAAGTCGTCGCCATCATCGTGGATATCGAAGGCACCGTCAGCGATGCGGCGTTCACCCGCGACGTGCTCATTCCCTACGCCGAGGCGCATCTCGGGCCCTGGATCGAGCGCCATGCCGAGCGCCCGGACGTGGCCGAAACGCTCGAAGCGCTGGCCCAGGCGGCCGGCGAACCCGAGGTGGATGTCCCGCGGCTGATCGAACTGGCCGAATTCGGCCTGGTCGAACGCGATTCCGGCCCGGTAGCGGCACTCTGTCATCTGCTCTGGCGGGATGCCTACCAGGCCTTCGAACTGACCGGCCACGTCTACGACGATGCCGTGGCCACGTTGCAATCCTGGGCCGACGACCATCGCACCCTGCTCACCTACTCGGCCGCCCCCGCCGAGGCGCAGCGCCTGCTATTCGCCTATAGCGACGCCGGCGATATCTCCGGGCTGTTTTCCGGCTTCTTCGACCGGCGCGTGGGCGCCAAGAAGAATGCCGACAGCTACACCGCGATCGCGCAGGCGCTCGGCGAAAACCCGGCGGCGCTGTTGTTCATCTCGGATACCGGCAGCGAACTCGATGCCGCCAAACAGGCCGGCCTGCAGACCTGCTGGATCGCCCGCGACGACGACACCCGCGAGAAGGCCGAGGCCAGCCAGGCGCACCCGAGCGTGGCCTCGTTCTCGGAGATCGAACTGTTGTAGGGCGTTGCGACCCATCGGCACGTGAATGGGCGGCGCTTCATCCTGCGATACACGGGCGCGGGCGCCGATATTCGCACTGCCTGTGCCTGCCGTTGGATGGCCGCGGGATCGGCCACATCGCCGGCGATGGGCACAGATGCAGCCGGCTATTAATCCGGCATCAAAACAGCCGACTTCATCCGCTGTTTTCAACGCCTTCAAAAATAAAAGCCGGCGCCTGTCCGTCTTTTATTTTCAAAGGCTTCGCGGCCAATGGCCGCGGCGAGCATGCGGTCGCATACGCGCGCTAGTAAGCCGAAGAATCATCTATTTTTGTGCCGGGTTAATAAGCCCGCGATCCGCCGAAAGCCGCCCCGCCAGCCGCCAGCGCGCCGTCTGAGACCTGCTCGCGAGCGAACACACCCGCATCCAGAATCCAGTGTGTGATCAGCGCCGCCGGGGTAACGTCGAAGGCCGGATTGGCCACGGGCGCCTCGACCGGCGCCCAGCACAGATCGCCGGCCGGCCCGGCCACGCCGCGCACCTCGGCGGCCGCCCGCTGCTCGATCTCGATATCCCCGCCCGAGGCGCAGGCCGGATCGAGGGTGGTGTAGGGCGCGGCCACGGCAAACGGAATGCCATGATGGTGCGCGGCCACGGCCAGGCCATAGGTACCGATCTTGTTGGCGACATCGCCATTGGCCGCGATGCGATCGGCGCCGACGATGACGCGATCGACCTGGCCGCGCGCCATGAGGGCCGCGGCCATGTTGTCGGTGATCAACGTATAGGGCACGCCCAGCGCGCCCAGCTCCCACGCCGTCAGGCGGCCGCCCTGGAGCAGGGGGCGCGTCTCATCCACCCATACCGCGATCGCCTTGCCCTGTTCGTGGGCACGGCGGAGCACACCCAGCGCCGTGCCGATGCCGATGGTGGCCAGCCCCCCGGTATTGCAGTGGGTCAGAATGCGTTCGCCGGGCGCGATCAACGCCGCGCCGTTTTCGCCCATGGCGTTGCACAAGGCCACATCGCCGTCGGCCAGATCGTCGGCGGTCGCCACCAGCGCCGCGCGCCAGTCCGAGCCGGTCATGGCCCGGCGCAGCTCGGTCATGGCATTGGACAGATTGACCGCGGTGGGCCGGGCCGAGCCCAGGATTTCGATCGCTTCGAGCAAGGTGTCGCGATCATCGCCGGCCTCGGCGCGTACCGCCACCATCAGGGCCGCGGCGATCGCGATCAGCGGCGCGCCGCGCACCCGTAACGCCTGGATCGCCTCGACCATGGCCGCGACCGTGTCGATGGCGAGCCAACGCTCTTCGTGCGGCAGTTGCGATTGATCCAGCAATGCCAGCTGCCCGCCAGTAACGGCCAGCCCCAGTCCGCGTCGATTACGCATGGTCGACCCCGGTCACGCCGTGCCGCCGACGCGCGCGAGCAGTTCGTCGGTCTTGTCCCGCAACAGCGGCTTGTCGCCGCGGGTTTCGACATTGAGCCGGATCACCGGCTCGGTGTTCGACTTGCGCAGGTTGAAGCGCCAGTCGCCGAAATCCATCGACAGGCCGTCGACGTGTTCCACGCTCTGGGCCGAATCGGCGTAATGGGCTTCCATCGCGGCCATCACCGCGTCGGCGTCCTCGACCTTGCGATTGATCTCGCCGGAGGCCGGGAACGCGGCAATGCGTTCTTCGACCAGGGTCGATAGGCCCTTGCCGGTCTCCGAGACCAGTTGCGCGATCACCAGCCACGGCAGGTGACCGTTGTCGGCATAGGAGAACTCGCGGAAATAATGGTGCGCGCTCATCTCACCGCCGTACAGCGCATCGTTCTCGCGCATGACCTGCTTCATGAACGAATGCCCGGATTTGGATTCGACCGCGCGTCCGCCCGCTTCCTCGACCTGGGCGAGCGTGTTCCAGATCAGGCGCGGGTCGTGAACAATGGCCTCGCCCGGATTCATCTTGAGCAGCATCTTGGCGATCAGGCCCACCACGTAGTAGCCCTCGATGAACTCGCCGTTCTCATCGAAGAAAAAACAGCGATCGAAGTCGCCGTCCCAGGCCACGCCGAAATCCGCACCCGCTTCGCGGACCACCCGGGAGGTCGCCTCGCGGTTTTCGACCAACAGCGGGTTGGGCACGCCGTTGGGCAGTTCGCCGTCGGGCTCGAACTGCATGCGCACGAACTCGAACGGTAGTTTGTCGGCAAGTTTTTCCACCACGAGACCGGCACAGCCGTTGCCCGGGTTGACCACGATCTTGAGCGGCTTGAAATTCTCGGGCTTGATCTGGGCCAGCAGGAAGGCAACATAATCGTCGCGCTGATCCAGCGTGCGCCGCTCGCCGGGTGTGGCGGCCGGCGTGACATCGTCGTCGTGCACGCGGCGCTCGATGTCGGCCAGGCCCGTGTCCGCCGAGATCGGCTTGGCCTGTTCGCGCACGAACTTCAGGCCGTTGTAATCCTTCGGGTTGTGGCTGGCAGTGACCATGACACCGCCGTCCGCGCCCTGCGAGAACACGCCGTAATAGACTTCCTCGGTGCCGCACAGCCCGATATCGAGCACATTGGCGCCGGCCGCGGTCAGGCCGTCGATCAGGGCATCGGCCAGTTCGGGGCTGGACAGACGCATGTCGCGGCCCACCACCACCGTCTTCGCGTCCAGTTCGGCGACGAACGCCAGGCCGATGCGGCGCGCCATGGCAGCGTCGAGTTCATCGGGCACCCGCGCCCGGACGTCGTACGCCTTGAAAAACGGATAATACTGGCCCATCGGTGATGCTCCTTCAGTGTCGGGACGGTTCAGGCCCCTGTGCCCGGAGCCGCGCCGGTATCGTGTTCTTCCAGCTCGGGCCGCCCGTACACATCGTCGTAACGCACGATGTCGTCCTCGCCCAGATAGCTCCCCGATTGTACTTCGATCAGGTCCAGTTCTACCTTGCCCGGGTTTTCCAGTCGATGAACGGCGCCCAGCGGGATATAGGTCGACTGGTTTTCCGTGAGCAGCATCTCGCGCTCGTCGCAGGTGACCCTGGCGGTGCCACGCACCACGATCCAGTGCTCGGCGCGGTGATGATGGGACTGCAGCGACAGGCGTCCGCCCGGCGTCACGCGGATATGCTTGACCTGGAAACGGGGCCCGGCCGCGATCTGCTGGTAGGACCCCCACGGCCGATATGACTTGCGATGCGCGGTGGCCTCGCTGCGGCCGGCGGCAGCCAGCTTGGCCACCAGGGCCTTGATGTCCTGCTCGCGTGAGCGATCGGCAACCAGTACAGCGTCGGCGGTTTCGATGATGATCTGGTCGCGCGTGCCGAGCGCGGCTACCAGCCGGCCTTCGCTGCGCACCACGCAGTCGTCGCTGTCCTCGAGCCAGACGTCGCCGGTCGCGCTGTTGCCACGCGCATCCAGCCCGACGGCGCGGGCGACCGTGGTCCAGCTGCCCAGATCCGACCAGGCGGCATCCAGTTCGGCCATCACCGCGCGATCGGTCTTTTCCATCACCGCGTAGTCGATCGAATCGGCGCGCACGGCTTCGAAGCTGGCCTTGTCCAGGCGCAGGAAATCGATATCCGTGGTCGCCTTCTCATAGGCCGCCGCGACCCCGTCGAAAATATCGCGCGCATGTTCGGCGAGCAGTTCCAGATAATCGCTCGCCCGGAACATGAACATGCCGCTGTTCCAGTAATGATCGCCCGCGGCGAGAAACCGCCCGGCGGTTGCCACATCCGGCTTTTCCACAAACGCATCGACCACGCGCACGCCATCGGAAACCCGTGCCCCCGCGCGAATATAGCCATAGCCGGTTTCCGGGCGATCCGGCGCGACCCCGAACAACGCCAGACGCCCGGCCCCGGTGGCCGCGCGGGCGCGCTCGATGGTGGCGACAAACGCGGCCTGATCGGCTACCGCATGATCGGTGGGCAGCACCAGCAGTTCGACATCCTCGCCATGCCGTGCGCGGGCTTCGAAGGCGGCGGCCGCCACCGCCGCCGCGGTGTTGCGCGGTGCCGGCTCCAGGATGATGCGGCCGTGATGTCCGGCGGCGTGCATCTGTTCGGCGATCACGAAACGATGCGCTTCGCTGCCGATGGCCAGGGCATCGCCGAGATCGTCCAGCGTGCGCAGGCGCTCGATCGTGGCCGACAGAAGACTGGTCTCGCCGCCGGCCAGCGGCAGGAACTGCTTGGGCCGGCTCTGGCGCGAAGCCGGCCACAATCGCGTGCCGGTGCCGCCGGCCAGTAGTACGGGAATGAGCATGAGGCCCCCTTGGATACGGTTCGAGCGTCTGAACGAGTCGAGCAGTCGCGGGCGCGACCGTCCGGCGATGCGCCGCTATGATACAAACGCGGCCGGGCAATGCGCCATGCGAGGCGCGGCAAACGAGTCAACCGCTGGCGTTGGCACCCGCATGGCGCGAGCGGGCGATCAGATAATCCACCACCTTGAGCATGCGCTGATTGCTCCCGGCCAGGCGCCCGCTCGTCCAGTAGCGCCCGGCGACGCTGATGCTCGGCACCGCCATCACCGGATAACGCTGCATGCGGGCCGTAATGGCCTGCACCTTCCGGTCGACCGCCGCGCTGTGGTAGATCTTGTCGAAGCGTTGCCCGTCGACACCATGCGCCACCATGAACCGGCGCATCTGGCCCTCGCTCGACAGCGGCTCGCCGTCTTCGTGAATCGCGTTAAAGATCGGGTCGTGCAACCGACCGACCACGCCGAGCTTCACCTCGGTGTAGTAAAGCCGCGCATACGGCTGCGATCCGGGGCCGAACAATACCGGCACGCGGCTGAAATCGATCGTCGGATGCTGCTTGCGCCAGGCGTTGAGCTCGGGCTCGAAGTGAAAACAGTGCGGGCAACTGTAGAGAAAGAACTCGGTCACCCGGACCGGGCCGTGACCGTTCGCCGGGCCGGCGGAATGTGCGACCTTGTAATCCTCGCCGGCCACATAGCGCGAAATCAGGCTTTGTGCCGACGCCGGCACGCAGATGGTGAGGCCGACAAGGACCCACAGGGCGATCGATCGATTCAACATGGTTCTTTTCCCGTGATGAACGGCCAACAATGGGCCGAATTCGCGGCGTGGCCGACGCCGGTGTACGCCAGCACTTACAATGGCCGTGCGCCGTCACACTACCAGCCTGATTGAATCGATGCCCGAACTCACCGCCCGCGACTTTCGAACCATGCGTTTTTTGCTGTCGGCGCCCAAATTGTCGGCGTTGCCACCGGCGGATCGCTGCGAAATCGCTTTCGCCGGGCGCTCCAACGCCGGCAAGTCCAGTGCGCTCAACGCGCTCTGCGAACAGGGCAATCTGGCGCGAACCAGCAAGACGCCGGGACGGACCCAGGCGATCAATTTCTTCGAGAACGAGCGCCTGCGCTTCGCCGATCTGCCGGGCTACGGCTTCGCTCGGGTGCCGCCGGCGATCAAGGCTGAATGGGGGGCTCTGATCGAGGGCTATCTGGCCGAACGCGAAACCTTGAGCGGCGTGGTGCTGATCATGGACGCGCGCCGTCCGCTGCTGGACTTCGATCGCCAACTCATCGAATGGGGCGCGGCCTACGGTCTGGCGTTCCACCTGGTGCTGACCAAGGCCGACAAGCTCTCACGCAACGATCAACACAACATCCTCCGTCGGACCCGTGCGGCGGTCGATGGTGCCACCGCCCAGTTGTTCTCCTCGAGCAAACGCATCGGCATCGACGAAGCCCGCAAGGCGATTGCCCTGCTCGTGCCCGATGACGTGCCCGGCGAGCATGCCGACTGAGCCGCCACGCAGACCGAAATCCGTTGTCGATCAGTACGTTCATCGAGCCATAACGACCACTTGTCGGCTAAACCGCGTCAGGCGTCGACCTCGACGATCATCTTGTGCGATAAAAGCAGTACGGGTTACGCCCAGGGTATAAAAAAAAACCCTGGCGACGCGGGGAGCGTCGCCAGGGCGATCAATCCGGCCTCCGGGGAAGGGAACGGATGTTACCGCTCAGGGAGAAAAGCGGGGCAGGTCTAGCCTATGCTTGGCCTACCGCACTGTAGACGCCGGGGCCGCACAGAAGTTCCGGCCGCTTCGCAATAATTTCGACGCGCCGCAACACGCTCAAAAAAATGCCCCGACGGTCGGGGGAAACCGTCGGGGCGGATCCGGTCTTGGGGGGGGGAACCGGATGTTACCGCTCAGGGAGAAAAGCGGGCAGGTCCAGCCTCGGCTTGGCCTGCAAGACTATAGACGCCGGAGCTGCGCAGAAGTTCCGGCCGCTTCGCAAAAAATTTTCGGCGCGCCGGAACACGCTCAAAAAAATGCCCCGACGGTCGGGGGAAACCGTCGGGGCGGATCCGGTCCTGGGGGGGAACCGGATGTTACCGCTCAGGGAGAAAAGCGGGCAGGTCCAGCCTCGGCTTGGCCTGCAGGACTGTAGACGCCTAGGCTGCGTAGAAGTTCCGTCCGCTTCGCAAAAAATTCGACGCGCCGGGACGCGCCAAAAAAAAGCCCCGACGGTCGGGGGAAACCGTCGGGGCGGATCCGGTCTTGGGGGGAACCGGATGTTACCGCTCAGGGAGAAAAGCGGGTAAGCGTTTCGCTTACATGAACTGAGACTGTGGACGGGCCAGAAAGTTTCAAAATAAATCCGGATTTTTTCAAAGCCTCGCCGCGTAAACCGTTCGATGCGGGCATCGCAGCGACCGACGCGAGAATACGGAACAAAAAGAAGCCCCGACGGCAGGGGGAATCACCGTCGGGGCAAGCATTCCGGTTCTTGGGGGAAACCGGATTGGGGGTTACCGCTCAGGGAGAAAAGCGGGCAAGCAACAATGTGCTTGCAGGAAATAAGACCCTGCCCCCGCCCGGCAAGTTCCAGCCCGTGGCCAAAAAATTTTTAAAAAAATTCCAAGCGCCTGTAATCGCTCGATAATCTCGATTCGATTTTTTGCAGGCTGGCGAAGCGCGGTATAAAACGCGCCGCATTGTTCCGCCGGTTCACCGGCACTTTTCAGTGCGCCTGCTGCCAGTTGTCCGCAATGCCGACTTCGGCGATTAATGGCACATCGAGCTCGGCGACCGCGCTCATACGGTTGGCGATGGCCTTACCCAGCCGCTCGCCCTCGGCAGCCGGCACCTCGAAGACCAGTTCGTCGTGTACCTGCATGATCATGCGCGCATCCTCGCCGGTTTCTCGGCGCCAGGCATCGACCTCGATCATCGCTTTTTTGATCAGATCGGCGGCTGTGCCCTGTAGCGGGGCGTTGATCGCGGCCCGCTCCGCCCCCTGGCGGCGGGTGCCGTTGCGCGCATTGATCTCGGGCAGATAAAGACGACGCCCGAACAGCGTTTCGACGTAGCCATCGGCCCTGGCCGCGGCACGCGTTTGTTCCATGTAGCGATGCACGCCGGCAAAACGTTCGAAAAAACGATCGATATAGGCGCCCGCATCCTCACGCGACAGTTCGAGTTGTTTGGCCAGACCATAGGCGGACATGCCGTACATGAGGCCGAAATTGATCGCCTTGGCCGCACGCCGTTGGTTGACGCTCACTTGCTCAAGCGGCGTATCGAACACTTCGCTGGCCGTTGCCGCGTGCACATCGCGCTGTTCGTTGAAGGCTGCAAGCAGCCCGGGATCACCCGACAGATGCGCCATGATGCGCAGTTCGATCTGGGAATAGTCGACCGCCAGGATCTTGTAGCCGGGCGGAGCGATAAAGGCTTCGCGGATACGGCGTCCGGCTTCGGTCCGGATGGGGATGTTCTGCAGGTTGGGATCGGATGACGACAGCCGCCCGGTGGCGGTCACCGCCTGATGGTAGCTGGTATGGATTCGCCCGGTGGCCGGGTTGATCAGCGTCGGCAGCTTGTCGGCGTAGGTCGAGCGCAGCTTGGACAATTCACGCCAGGCCACGATATGCGCCGGCAGCGCGTGCTTGTCAGCCAGTTCGCGCAGTACGTCTTCGGCGGTCGACGGCGCGCCCTTGGGTGTCTTGCGGATCACCGGCAGTTCCAGCCGGTCGAACAGAATTTCCTTGAGCTGGGCGGGCGAGCCCAGGTTGAACTCGCCGCCCGCCGCCGCAAACGCCTGCTGCTCGATCTCGATCATGCGTTCGGCCATTTCGCCGGATACGCGCTTCAACAACTGGTCGTCGACCAGCACCCCGTTGGACTCGACGCCGGCGAGCACCGGCATGAGCGGCATCTCGACCGTTTCATACAGTTCGAGCAGGCGGCCGGTCTGGCCCAGACGCGCATGCAGCAGCTGGTGCAGCTGCAACGTGACATCGGCGTCCTCGGCGGCATACGGCGTGGCCACATCCAGGGCGACCTGGTTGAAGCCGACCTGCTTGGCGCCCTTGCCCGCCACCTCCTCGAACTTGGTCGTCGTGCGCGCCAGATACTTCTGGGCCAGCGAATCCATGTCGTGGCGCGTGGCGGTGGAATCCAGTACATAGGATTCGAGCATGGTGTCCTGATTGGCGCCGGCGAGGTGCACGTTGTAGCGCGCGAGTACGTTCAGGTCGTACTTGATGTGCTGGCCGAGCTTGCTGATGGCCGGATTCTCCAGCACGCCGCGCACGCGATCGAGCACGCTATCCATCGGCAGCTGGTCCGGCGCGCCCAGATAATTATGGCCGACCGGCACATACCAGGCCTCGCCGGGCGTCACCGCGAACGACAGCCCGACCAGATTCGACTGCATCGCCGACAGGGCGTCGGTCTCGGTATCCACACAGATCAGCTCGGCGGCTTCGAGCTTGGCCATCATGGCCTCGAGCGCCTCGCTATCCAGCACGGTGTGGTAGTGCGTATCGACCGGCGCGCCCGGCGCATCGCCACCGTTGGCTGCTTCGGCCGGTGCATCCAGTTCCTCCAGGAACTTGTTGAACTCGTAGCGGCGGAACAACGCGGCAAGGGCTTCGGTATCCGGCTCACGCCGGGTCAGCTCATCGGCGATGCCGGCCAGATCCAGTTCGGTACGGATCGTCGCCAGATCCTGATAGAGCGGCAGTTGATCGAGCCGGGCGCGCAGATTCTCGGCCACCTTGCCGCCGATATCGTCGGCATGCTCGATCACGCCGGCGAGATTACCGTACTTGATCAGCCACTTGGCGGCGGTCTTGGGGCCAACCTTGTCGATCCCCGGAATGTTGTCGGAGGTATCGCCGACCAGCGCCAGGTAATCGGTGATCAGCTCCGGCCCCACGCCGAACTTGTCGTGTACGCGCGCTACGTCCGTGCGCTTGTCCTGCATGGTGTCGAGCAACACGACCCGCTCGTTGACGAGCTGGGCCATGTCCTTGTCGCCGGTCACGATCACCACTGGGCCCGGCTCGCGCACCGCCAGCGTGCCAATCACGTCGTCGGCCTCCACGCCGTCCATCTGCACGATCGGCAGGCCCATGGCGTGAATGACGTCGCGAATGCCCTCGAACTGGTCGGCCAGATCCGGCGGTACCGGCGGCCGGTTGGCCTTGTAGTCGGCAAACAGCTCGTTGCGGAAGGTTGGCCCGCGCGGGTCGAAGACCACGACGATGCGATCCGAATCGTATTCGCGCAGGAACTTGCGCAGCATATTGGTCATGCCATAGATCGCGCCGGTCGGCTGGCCTTCGGCGTTGGTCAGCGGCGGGAGCACGTGAAAGGCGCGATACAGCCAGGACGAGCCGTCGATGAGGATCAGCGGGCCACGGGCGTTGGATTCGGACATGACAAGGCGCGTGCGGAACACGATACGAAGAGTGCGACCGACACTTTAAGAGCGCGGCGCCTTCGGGTCCATTTGCACGGCATCGTTCCTTGCAAAAACCTGTCCGCAAATTCACGCGGATGGCGGGCGGTTGGCGTGTCGTCGTAGTGCGTGGCGCTATCCGGGCCCGGGCCGGTTGGGTGGCTTCGTTCCTGAAGGGTTATCCACAGATTTCACCGATTGCACCGATGGCGGGCGACTGGAAGAGTTGTGGCGACCTTCGGAGCGCCACGGCTTTCAGTACCGCCGTTCGTATTGCGAAAGCAGCGGCCTGAAGACCTACGACGGTGGTCGGCCTATTGCGGCGGCTTTGTTCGTCAAATTTATCCGCAGATCAGCGCAGATTCACGCAGATGGCGGTTATGGTTTGGATGCCATAACCGCCTGGGGCGCCATCGGCGATGGGCGTGTTGTTCCAAGGACGCTTAATGCCGACAGTCGAACCGTTTCGCGTTGTTTCACCCGGAATCGGCAACGCTAGAAATCGCGGCGCCACGAAGACTGCAACGACGCATCAGCCGACCGCCATCTACTTGAATCCGCTGACAAAATATCCTGATGATGCGCCCAGAGAAGCAGAAACGACTCAGGAAAACGGCAGCCGTCGCTCGCCGCGCATGAGATCGGCCAGCGTTTCGCGGGCGCGGACTTCGTGCATCGCATCGTCCACGACCATGACTTCGGCGGCACGCGGGCGGGCGTTGTAGTTCGAGGCCATGGTGAAGCCGTAGGCACCGGCCGTGCGCACCGCCAGCAAATCGCCCGCCGCCAGGGGAAGTTCACGCCCCTGGGCCAGGAAATCTCCGGTTTCGCAGATCGGGCCCACGATATCCCAGCTGCGCGTCTGGCCGCCGTGCTTATTCATTTGCAACGGCACGACGCGATGCCAACCGTCGTAGAGCGCCGGCCGGATCAGATCGTTCATGGCGGCGTCGACCACGGCAAAATGCTTGTCGCCCTCGGCCGGCCCGGGCTTGAGCAGTTCCACCCGCGTGACCAGGATGCCCGCGTTGGCGACCAGCACGCGACCCGGTTCCAGAATCAGCTTCAAGGGGCGATCGCCCAGCATGTCCGCGATGGCGCTGGCGTATTCCGCCGGGGTCGGCGGCGTCTCGTCGCGATAGCATACGCCCAGCCCGCCGCCGACATCGATATGCGAGAGTTCGATACCACGCCCGGCCAGGCGATCGATCAGATCGAGGACGCGACCGACCGCGTCGCGAAACGGCGAGAGCGTGGTCAGCTGCGAGCCGATATGACAATCCACGCCGATCGGCGCCAGGCCGGCCCGGCCGGCGGCGTCGGCATACAGCGCTTCCGCCCGGTCGATGGCGATGCCGAACTTGTTTTCCTTCAGCCCGGTGGAGATGTAGGGATGCGTCTGGGCATCCACATCCGGGTTCACGCGCAGGGAAATCGGCGCCACAAGCCCCATGCGCTGAGCCACGGCATCGATACACGCCAACTCGGCTTCGGATTCGACATTGAAACAGGCGATGCCGACTTCCAGCGCACGCTCGATCTCGTCGACGCGCTTGCCCACGCCCGAGAAAACGACGCGCGCCGGATCGCCGCCGGCGGTGATCACGCGCTCCAATTCACCGACCGACACGATATCGAAACCGCTGCCCAGATCCGCCAGCACACCCAGCACGCCGATGTTGCCGTTGGCCTTCACCGCGAAACAGATGTCGTGATCGATGCCCGCGAGCGCGTCGTCGAACACGCGATAATGACGCGACAGGGTCGCGGCGCTATAGACATAAGTGGGCGTGCCGAAACGTTGCACGATATCGGCTACCGGCACGTTTTCGGCGTAAAGCGCGCCGTCTCGATACTCGAAATGATCCATCTACGGCTCGCTGCGGTTTGTGTTGGGCTTGCTCGACACGGCCGGTGCGGTGGACGTCTTGTTTGCCCCGCCGTCGGAAGATTGCCCGGATTGAGCCGGTGCCGCCGGCTTGATCAGCGGCTTGGGCGGGTTCGGATTGTGGCCCGGCAGATACAGCGAGCCCTTCTGGCCGCAGCCGGCCAGCAAGAGGCCGGCCGCCGGGGCGATGAACAGGGCCAGGATGACGGGCTTCATGCGCACACTCGTATTCCGGTTTCAGCCTGACAGTCTAGGGCTTTCCTAGACGCCCATGTGGCGTGCAAGAAAACGCAGGTGCTCGCCGATGAAGGTGGCGATGAAGAAATAACTGTGGTCGTAGCCGTCGCGGCGCCGCACTTCCACCGAGGCGCCGGCTTTATCGGCCGCCGCCTCCAATGCTTCGGGCTTGAGTTGTTCATCGAGAAACCCATCGGCCAGCCCCTGCTCCAGCAACACCGGCGGCAGGGCCGCGGCGTGATCGGCATGCGCCAGCAACAGGCTGGCGTCATACGCGGTCCAGGCCTTGCGGTCATCGCCGAGATAGGTCGAGAAGGCTTTCTCGCCCCAGGGCACGTCGACCGGATTGCAGATCGCCGAGAAGGCGGATATGGCTGCAAAGCGATCCGGATTGCGCAGCCCGATCACCAGCGCGCCGTGGCCGCCCATGGAATGACCGGCGATCGCCTCGCGCGACAGATCGAGCTGCTCCCCGAAGCGCTCGGCGAGCAGGTCGGGCAGCTCGGTGACGACATAGTCGTACATCCGATAATGGCGCGACCAGGGCGATTGGCGGGCGTTGACGTAAAAACCGGCGCCCTGGCCGAGATCGTAGGCATCATCGTCGGCCACGTCGTCGCCGCGCGGGCTGGTATCGGGCGCGACGATGGCGATGCCGAGTTCGGCGGCCACGGCCTGTGCGCCGGCCTTGTTGACGAAGTTCTCGTCGGTGCAGGTCAGCCCCGACAGCCAGTAGACCAGCGGCACGCGCCCATGCTCGGCGGCCGGCGGCAGATACAGCGCAAACGTCATGTCACAGCCGCAGACCCTGGACACATGGGTATAGCGCCGCTGCCAGCCGCCAAAGGATTTGTGTTCGTCGATCTGTTTTACGTCCATGCGGACCTCCCGGAGGCTCGCGTTGTTCAGAAATGCAGCACGGAACGAATGGCCTTGCCTTCGTGCAGCAGGTCGAAGGCTTCGTTGATCTGCTCGAACTTGAGATCGTGGGTAACGAAATCGTCGATGTTGATATCGCCCGACATATAGCGGCCGACATAATCCGGCAGCTCGGTGCGGCCCTTCACGCCGCCGAAGGCGGAACCGCGCCAGACGCGCCCGGTCACCAGCTGGAACGGCCGCGTCTCGATGGTCTCGCCGGCACCCGCCACGCCGATGATGGTCGATTCGCCCCAGCCCTTGTGGCAACACTCGAGCGCGGCGCGCATGACGTCGGTGTTGCCGATGCACTCGAAGGAGTAGTCCACGCCGCCGTCGGTCATGTCGATGATGACCTGCTGGATCGGATCGTCGTAATCCTTCGGATTGACGAAGTCGGTGGCGCCGAGCTGGCCGGCGAACTCGAACTTGCTCGGGTTCAGGTCGATGGCGATGATGCGCTCGGCGCCGATCATCTTGGCGCCCTGGATCACCGACAGCCCGATCGCGCCGAGACCGAACACGGCCACCGTCGAACCCGGCTCGACCTTGGCCGTGTTGTAGACCGCGCCGATTCCGGTGGTGATGCCGCAGCCGAGCAGGCAGACCTTGTCCAGCGGGGCGTCCGGGCTGATCCTGGCGAGCGATACCTCGGGCACGACGGTGTATTCCGAGAACGTGGACGTACCCATGTAGTGGTACAGATCCCGGCCGTTCCGGGAAAAACGGGTGGTGCCATCCGGCATCACGCCCTGGCCCTGGGTCTCGCGCACCGCGCCGCAGAGGTTGGTCTTGCCCGACTTGCAGAACTTGCACTCGCCGCATTCGGCCGTGTACAGCGGGATCACGTGATCGCCCGGCGCCACCGAGGTCACGCCAGCGCCGACGTCCTCGACGATGCCGCCGCCCTCATGGCCCAGAATGCGCGGGAAAAACCCTTCCGGATCCTTGCCCGACAGCGTGTAGGCATCGGTATGACAAACGCCGGTGGCCACGATGCGCACCCGCACTTCGCCGGCCTTCGGGTCGGCGACGTCGATCTCCTCGACCGATAGCGGCTTGCCGGCTTCCCAGGCGATCGCTGCGCGTGATTTCATCGGAACTCCAAACGACTCGGGGTCGTTGTTGTGTACATGACTGCGCCCGATACTATCGCAACTGGCCCATGCGTCGAAGGCCGCGCATTGCTTTCGTCACGTTCCCGATCTTGCATGTCGCTCAGGGGCTGTCCAGACTTCGCCATCGGTACCCCCCGACGGACATGATCATGCTCGACTGCGTTGAAATCCAGCCGCCGGCCGCGGCAACGGCCAGTGTCATCTGGCTGCACGGCCTGGGCGCCGACGGCAATGACTTCGTGCCCATCATCCCCGAACTGGGGCTTGGCGAGCACCACGCGATTCGTTTCGTGTTTCCCAACGCACCGCAAAAACCGGTCACCGTGAACGGCGGCATGCGCATGCCGGCGTGGTACGACATCAAGGGCGTGGATATCGCCGACAAGCAGGATCGCGAAGGGATCGAGGCCAGCGCGGTCGCAATTGAAGCGCTGATCTCGCATGAGATCGAGGCCGGCATCCCCGCTCACCGCATCGTGCTCGCGGGCTTTTCCCAGGGCGGGGCGGTGGCGCTGCATACCGGGCTGCGCCACGGCGCGCTACTGGCCGGTATCATGGCGCTTTCAACTTATCTGCCGCTGCATGACGCGCTGGCCGCCGAAGCCAACGATGCCAATCGAGGCGTGACCATCTTCATGGCCCATGGCAGCGAAGATCCCGTCGTGCCCATCACGCTGGGGCGCGACAGCCGGGATCGGCTCGCCGAAGCCGGCTATGCGGTGGATTGGCACGAATACCCCATGGCACACCAGGTCTGCCTGCCCGAAGTCGCGACCATTGGCCGCTGGCTGCGCGAACGCCTGGCATAAGGCAACAGGGCAAACGAACTCATGATCCATACGCTGTGGCACCTGATCGCGCAATACGGCTATTTCGCGGTCGCGGCCGGCTGCTTTTTCGAGGGCGAGGCCTCGATTCTATTGGGCATGCTGGCAGCGAACAACGGCGTACTGACCGGTCACGGCGTCTGGCTTGCCGCGACGATCGGCACCCTCCTGGGCGACAATATCTGGTTTCACATCGGCCACAAGATGGGTCGACCGGCGCTGGCCAAGCGTCCGAAATGGCATGCGCGCGCGACCCAGATCGAAGCCCTGCTGGAGCGCTACGGCGCGGTCGTCATGATCGGCTTTCGCTTTCTCTGGGCGATGCGCTCGCTCACGCCGTTCGTGCTTGGCTCTCTCGGCGTCTCACCATGGCGTTTCCTGTTCTACGATTTCATCGGCACGCTGATCTGGTCGACCACGGTCACCGTGATCGCGCACTACCTGGCCGACGCCATCGGCCAGGCGGTCAGCCATATCCAGAATGTCGAGCAGGCGCTGCTCGCGCTGGTACTCGTGCTGGCCGGCATTGCCTGGCTGATCTACTACCTGCGGCGTCGGTCGCGCGAAAACCGGGACTGAACACTATTAACCCGGCACAAAATAGATGGTTCTTCGGGTTAATAGCGCGAGTATGCGACCGCATGCTCGGCGCGGCCATTGGCCGCGAAGCCTTTGAAAATAAAAACCGACAGGCGCCGGCTTTTATTTTTGAAGGGGTTGAAAACAGCTGATGAATTCAGCTGTTTTGATGCCGGATTAATAAGAGCCTGTTTCGATCGGCTCTTAGTGGTCGAATGTCCAGATGATATCGCCGCCGGTGGCCTGGCTGCTCGATGAGGTCTCGAGTGTCCAGTGCGACGACAGGGTATAACGCATGGTGACCGTGGAGACCTGGTCGAACAGGCCGAGGCCGTAGCCGATATACAATTTCGGCGACAGGTACTTGCCGACCGTAAACGCGGCTTCGCTGCTGCTCTTGCCGGCGCCGGCGCCGATACCGACATTGTCCAGCCCCAGCTTGTTGCCGATGCTCTGCAATACCTTGTTGCCGCGAGAGGAGCCCAGCGCCAGCGCGGCCCGGGCGACCAGACTCGACTGCTGCCCATTGGTGGCGTTCAGTGGCCGGCCGAGCAACAGCCAGGACAGCTGTTCCGACTGGGTCATCGATGGATCAGAGAAGAGTTCGAGCTTCGGGTTCTTGATGCTGCCATGCACGTGCACGCCCACCGTCACGTCCTTGGTCGGGTAGCGGGCGGCCTTGATATCGACGCCGGGCTCGCTGACCGGGCCGCCGGCGAACACGATCTTGCCCTTCTGGATATCCAGATTCTGGCCGTAGGCCTGGTAGGAGCCCTTGGTGATCTGGATCGCCCCGGTACCGGTCGGCTCGTTGCCGGGCTGTTGGACCACGCGTAGGTTGCCCCCCAGATCGGCCTTCAGGCCAAAACCATCGATATGTACTTTCTTGCCGAGGATAACGTTCACGTCGGCATGAATGGCGCGTGCCGCGGCCTGGGTGGCCGGCGCCTTGTGGGTGACGATGACCTGATCGGACGACGGCGTGGTCACCCCCGAGGCCGGCAGGTTCTTCGGCGTAATCGCGGCCTGGGGAATGGTCACACTGCCGCTGACGTTCACGCGCGCGGGGGTGACGGCGACCTTGAGATCCGGGCTGACATACGCCGTCACATCGGGGATGTGGACAATCTGGAAATGATCGCCCTTGATCGCCAGATTGACGGTCTGCCCGCGATCGGCCAGCGGCATTTTGCCATTGACGTTGAGCGTGCCGCCACCGGACTTGGCCGCCGCGGTGATGTCGATGGCGTTCCCCCGGCCCTGGGCCGCCAGACTCACGTCGGTCAGCGTCAGCCCGGGCGTAACGAGAACGACCCTGGATGCATCCAGCCCCATACGGCCGCGCACGGTCGGTTTGGCGAGCGTCCCGCCAAGCCGCATGTCGCCGGCGAAATGGCCGTCGAAGGTATCCACCTGGGACGAAAGCTTGGTGAGGAAATCCATCGATGCAAGGCCGATATGCAGTTGGCCATGCAACGGATGCTGTATCAGGCTGCCGGATCCGGGGGCGACATGGGCCTGCGCACGAATGCCGTCGCTGCCGGCCAGCGGCAGGTCGATGTCGGCGTCCAGCCCGTTGTTGGCCATCTTCGCCTTGATATGGCCGGGCTGCATGTCGAGCACCTTGACCCGCTCGGCCTGGGCGTTGGCCATGCTGACCGTCCCTGCCGAGGTCTGCAGATTGGCGTTGACCTGGGGCGTACCGCCCGTAGGCAGCTTGGCGTCGACCTGGCCCGAGACCGACCCGGTGACCTTCAGACCCGCGGGGAAGAAGTGCTTGGCATAGTCGTAGTTGAAATCGGAGAGTTTGACGTGGCCCTTGCTGCGCTTGGCGTCGTGACTGCCGGTCAGGCACAGGCGGGCACTACCCGAGGTCAGGCAGGCGTTGTCGATCGACTGGGCCTTGGCCGAAACGGCCCCCGAAGCCGGCGAGGCCAGCGACCAGGGCGCAAGCTTGCCGTAACCGGCGGTCAGGTGGCGCAGCGTGAACTGCTCGCGGTAGCTTTTCTTGTTCAGTGAACCCGTCAGCGCCAGGTCGGCCTTGGCCGTGTCGCTGTCCAGCTTCAACGACAAACGATGCTTGGCCGGCGTGCCATCGAGATTCAGCGCGACCTTGCGGATCTTCTGGCCGGAGGCGTCGATCCCGTGCACGGCCAGATCGAGCCTGGACTGCGTCGCCCCCGACCAATCGACTCTGGCATTCATGTCGGCGGATGCCACCTTGTCGCCGTAGGCATTGAGATGGCGCGCGGTGAGCTTGGCGGTGATGTCCGGTGCCTTGAAGCGACCGGACACGTGCCCGTCGGTCTGCAGACTGCCGGCCAGCCCCGGCATGATCGTCGACAGATCGGTCGAGTGAACCGACCACTGCCCGTCCAGCTTGGCGTTGGGCGTCCAGCCGAAGGTGCCGTTGACGTCGGCCTTGGCCGCGCCGGAGACCAGATGCAGCATATCGACGTGGACGTGATTCCCCAGATACCGGGCTTTGGCCTTCAGGTCCAGCGGCTGGTGACGCAGGCTGCCATGAGCGGTCAGCGATTTCAGATCCGCATGGATCTGCTGGCCGACCCGGGTGGCGGTGACGTCGAGATTGAGATTGAAGTCGCCCGGGACGTTGGCCACGATCGCGCCCGGATTGATATGGCGGCCTTGCAAGTGGGCACTCACGTCGAGCTTGGGCGACCACTGCGTCCGGGCGTGGCCGGTGATATGCCCGGGCCCACCAGAAATATCCAGCGACTTCAAATCGAACGCTTTCATGCTGCCGGAACCCTGGGCGGCAAGCTTGCCCCGGGTCTGCCCGATCACCTGCCAGACCAGGTTGGTATTCAGGTCGTAGTGGTCGAGACTGCCGGTCAGCCGGACCTTCCCGTGGCCGGACTTGTACGCTGGCTTGGCTGACAACGGCCAGGCCAGATTCGACCAGTTCACGGTCAGATCCATCTTGTTGCCGCTGGCCATGGCGATCGTCCCGTTGGCCGTGAGCTGGCCGTGGGTGGCCGGCACGCCGATCTTGAGACCGTGGATGTCGACAGCCTTGGGCGTGTAGTGCAGGCCGCCGTCCAGCGTTGCCTTGCCATAGTCGGCGCTGTCGACGTGGCCCGACAGCTGCACCCCGAGATCGTCGACCGGGCCCTTGGCCTTGATGTCGGCGTCGGCGGCGATCTGTGGCAGTGTCTTGCTGATCGCTTGGGTCTTCACGCCATGAGCCTGGAGCTCGGCGTCGATGGTCGGTCTGGACAGGGCGTCAGTGACGTGGCCGTTGAGCTTGAGGTTGTAAGGCGCGGCGACGTTGGCGGCCAGCTTCAGGTCATCGAGTTTGCCGGTGATTTCGGCGGTGGCCGACAGCGGCGCATAGTGGGGCAGGCGCACATCCACCCTGGCGTGCAGCTTGGTGTTGTAGCCGCTGTTGGGCGTAACCGCAGCATGCGCGTCGAGGTCGAACATCGGGCCATGCCCGGTCAAGGACTTGATGCGCCACTGGGCCCTGGCAAGGCGAGCACCGGTTAATTGCAGGCGATCGACCTTCACCGGTTTGGCCTTGGGCGCGGTGATGGCCGTGACGTGGGTCACCGCCACCCGATCCACGATCACCGTGACGGGCAGATGGATCCGCTTCGGCATGGAGAACGGCTGGCTCGTTTGCCTGGATTGTTTCGGCGTCGCCTTGGTGACGGTGTAATCGACGTTATGCACGTCCAGATGCTTGATATGGACGGTCCGGTGCCAGATGGCCGAGAAGTCCATATCGAAATCGATCGAGCCGATATGCACTTTCATGGCATCGGTATCGTAATCGACGCCCTTGATGTGCAGCGGCCCGATCAGCCGGCCCTTGACCGAGGCGATATGGATATCGGCAGGCATGAACCGTTCGGCCTGATGCCAGGCGAATTCGGTGCCGCTGCGCGTACCGCCGACCCAGCAGACCAGGCCCGCCAGAACCAGAACCAGGACGAGCAGCACCAGCAGCGCCCACTTGAGCACGCGCCAGACACGCGAACGCCGGCGGCGCGGCCTGTTCGGTTCCGGTTGGCGCGTCTGTTCGGCGCTGTCTTGCGACTCACTCACAGATCGGGCCCGAGGCTGAAATCGACGCGAACGCTGCTGCTCGAGTGATTCAATGGATGGGCCACATCAAGCCGCACCATGCCCACCGGCGACCCCCAGCGGAAACCGATACCGACACCTTTCCTGAACGAGAAGTTGCTGATGCTGTTCTCGACATCGCCCGCATCAAAGAAAGCCGCCACACCGAATTTCTTGTAGAAGAACCAGTCCCCCTCGATGCTGCCGGAGGCCAGATAGCGCCCGCCGATATCGTGGTTTTTACTGTTGGTCGGACTGATCGACTGATAGGCATAGCCGCGCACGCTACCGGAGCCGCCGGCGAAGAAGCGCTGGGAAGGCGGCACATTATTGAAATTGTTGGTCTCGATGGCACCCAACTCGGTGCGCAGCACAAGCCGCGTGGTGGCCGTCATCGGCAGCACCGCATGGCCGGTGAAATCGGCTGATACAAAACTCGCGGTCGACAACAGGGCACTGCTGGCGCCATGCACATCCAGCGACAGGCTGACCCCCTTGCGCGTGAACATCATATTGTCAGCTTTCTTCAATGTGATGTTGTAGCCCGGGTAGAGCAGCGTACTCTGACGGTTGCCTTGCCCCAGACTGTAGTTCTCGCGCTCGATCTTGACATAAGCGCGCTTGCGGCCAAGGGACCAACTGGTATCGCGCGTGACACCCACACCGTAGATCGTTGACGTGACGTCGCCGAAATCCTGGTTGCTGATCGTGCCGGTGAAGCTGAGCTTGTCGGTCGTTACATCACCAATCGGGATGTCGTAGGCCGACTGCAGGGTGCGCTGAACCTGCGACAGACGCAGGTTGGTCCGGAACTGGTGGCCATACCGGTTTATGTGCGGGAACTTCACACCGAGGCCAAGCCGCGGGCCGGTATCGGTGCCGTAGCCAGCGGAGATCTTGTAGCTTTGCCCCTTGCTCGGTTTGGCCTTGACCGTCACCGGGACACGCAACTCGCCGATCGGTTCCGGCGGATGCCGTGGCGGGTAGATCAGATCATAGAACCAACGATGCAGCGCCGGCGTACGCGTGGCCTGGTCCCGCGGGGCCTGGATCTCGATCTGGCTGAAGTAGTCGGTATTCGAAAGCGCCAGTTGCAGGTTGATCAACTGCTCGGCGTCGTAGGGCTGGCCCGGTTTGAAAGGCACATAGCGATGCAGAAACTTGTCGTTGAGCAAGTGCTGGTCGAAGGTGACCGGGCCGAAGTAATACCGTTCGCCGGTATCGAGCACGAGATCGATCTCGGCGGTGTTGTTCTTCGGGTTGACCCGGATCGCCGACTGGCTGAACTTCGCGTCCAGATAGCCGGCGTTGTAGGCCGCATTGTAGAGCGCGCTCTTGGTGTCCGAGTACTGGGATTCGACCAGACGCTTGCCTTGGGCCAGCTGGGTCGAATGCAGGGCCTTTTTGACCGCATCCAATCCACGACCGGGCCCCCGCACGTCGATATTCAGCTTGGTGATCCGGGTCGCCGGCCCGTGCTTGATCTCGAATTTCGCCTTCCAGGTCTTGGAATCACCGCCGGGCTGCTTCAGCCGCTCGCTGATCCGGGGATTGAAATACCCGTACGGCTGGAGTGCCTGCTTGATCTCTTTCGGTGCCAGTCGATACAGGCGTTTAATCTGATCGGGCGACCAGGGCTGTTTGTGCTTGCCGGCCACCGACAGCGACTTGCGCACATTGCTCTCAAGCGGATCGCCGATCCCCTTGATCTTGACGTCCACATCGTCGGCCAGCGCCCGGGGCACGAGCGCCATCCCGGTGACCCCGATCACGGTAATAAAAATTACTGTTCCAGTATACCAACGCGGGGAACCGTACTTCACAATGACTGCATAGCTTCATGACCGGCCGCTGCATGCGCAACAAACCCGCTGTAATCAACAACTAACAAACAATAGCCCAGGAGCGAAAAACCGCTTGTGCGCAATCAAGCCTACCGCAGAAGCCAGCCCCATAGCGATACCGTCGACCCCGGTTGTGGCCACCGCCAATCACCGGCCGCCGTACCCGGGGGCGTCACAGGTCGTCGAAATTCTCGATCGCCAACGGCTCGAGATCCTCGACGTCCGAGATCCGCAGCACCCGGCTGTAGAAACTGCGCTCGGCTTCGATCGCGGTCATCACGTTATCGGCATTACGAAAACCGTGGCGTTCGGATTCAAAACGCACATAGGCGACCGGCACGCCGCGCTCGGAAAGCGCCGCGACCATGGATTCCGCCTGATCCGGCGGAACGACCTTGTCCTGGCCGCCCTGCAGGAACAGCACCGGGCAGTCCAGCTGATCGGCATGATACAGCGGCGAACGCGCAATCAATGTCTGTTCGTCGCGGCCGATCAGGCGTTCCAGATAACGCGATTCGAACTTGTGCGTGGAGGCCAGCAGCCGCTTGAGATCGCCGATGCCATAGTAGCTGGCGCCCGCGGCCGCCAGGTCGGTGAAGGCCAGCACCGACAGCACGGTATAACCGCCGGCACTCGAGCCGGAAATGACGACGCGCTCGGGATCGATGCGATCGGCCTCGGCCAGATGGGCGGCGCCGGTCTGGCAATCCTCGACGTCGGCCACGCCCCAGACGCCATCGAGCGCCATTCGATAATCGCGCCCGTATCCCGTGCTGCCGCGGTAATTGACATCGAGCACGGCATAGCCGCGCGATGTCCAGTACTGGATCCGTGCATCGAGCGCCGTGTCGGTCGCGCCGGTGGGGCCGCCGTGGCACTTCAGAATCAGCGGTGGCCGCTCGTCGGACGGCGCCGTCCAGCGTTCGCTGGACGGGGGATAAAACAGCCCATGCGCGGTATCGCCGTCACCGGTGGGCCAACTCAGCGGCTCCGGTCGTGACAGGGCGGCGTCGGCCGGCAGACTGTCAGCCGAGCGCAGCACTTCGCCCGAGCCTTCGAAATCCAGCCGCCGAATATGTTTGGCGCGCGACGGGCTGGCCGCAACCACGGCGATCCGGTCGCCCAGCGCGGTGATCTGCTCGAAGAAATCGCTATCGTGGCGCAGGCGATGGAACGCGCCGGACACCCGATCGACCTCGCCCAGATGCCAGACGCCCGCCTGGGTGAGCAACGCGAACAGGCGGCCATCGTCGGTGAAGTCGTAGGTTGACTGGCCAAACACCCACTGCGGCACACCGAACTCACCGCGTTCGGCCGTCAGCGCCTCGAAACCGGCGGCGCCGACACGCTCGCGATGAATATTCCACCAGTTGTCAATGTCGGCGACGATATGCAGACGACCGTCTGGATCGAACACCGGCCCGAACAATGAAATGTCGTCCGGTTGCCACAACGGCTGCGGCTCGCCGACATGGCCGTCATCATCGATCGACGCCTGCCATAGCTCACTGACATCCCAGGGCATGTTCGGGTGATTCCAGGCCAGCCACACCAGACGATCGCAAGCCGGCGCCAGACGCGGGCTGGCATAGAAATCATGGCCCGAGGCGAGGGTATGCACACGGCCATCGCGATGCACACTCACGACGCGGGCCACCGGTTCGTCGAGCGACTCGCCCAGATCCTCGGCGATGGCGATCAGGCGGCCGAATCGCGCGTCGTACTGCAGATCGGCGAAGCGCATCTCGGCCTCGGGGTCGGTGATCGCCGACAGATGCCCGTCCGGGTCCCGCATCCAGATCGCCTGGTCGGCCGCATTGACGAACCATATGAAACCGGCGTGGACGGCGAACGCGCCGCCGCCGTACTCGTACACCGAGCTACGCGCCGAAGCCGGCGCCTCCAGACAGGAGACCGCGCCATGCTCGGATAACGTCATGATCGTATTGCGGCCGGCTTCCTCGGGCCGGCTTTCCAGCCAGTACAGACGCGGACCTTCGGCGGCGCCGCGATCGACGCTCAGATCGGCAAACTTGCGGCCGGCAGCCGCGACATGGGCCGCGGAGATCGAGGACGGCCAACTCCCATAGGGGCGAATCGGTTTCATGTGGAACCAACAGACCAGGATTGATGTATACGGTGCACCGGTTGGCCCTGCTGAGCAAAGCCACGCTCGTAAAAATGCACCATACCGTCAGCGTCGCGCTGGATTACGGTCGAAGCGCGCGTGCCGTAGTGTTCGCCGGCGATGAAGGGCGGCGACAGGAATCGTTCCTGCGCCCGCGGCACGCCGGTATCCGGTAGCTCGGATTCGGCCGCGGCCGTGCGATCGGCCAGCAGATCGAACAGGGGTTCGGCCCCCGTGTCGCCGTCGGCGAGGCGCTGCACCATGCCTTGTTCCGCGCGTTCGGTCTTGGGCCACCGTTCGCCCCAGTGGCCGTTGGAGACCGCGAAGATACCCGGCGGCAGATCGCGCACGCCGGCGCTGTCGCGATTGGACACAAAGCAAAGCCGCGCCGGATCGGCCACCAACAGGTTGAAAGGGCCATACGCGGCGCCGATCTCGGCCACCCGCCCGGCCCAGTCGCGCGCGCCGATGTCGGCAGCGAAATAATCGGCGACCAGTGACCCGCGCGACCGCAGGTCGGTGGCGACAGGCGCGCCCGGTTCGCGCACGTTGGTCACGGCCGCGACACGGCCGCGGCGGTCCGCACCACACCAGGTGCCGCCGGCCCGCAGGTCACGCCCGGCGAGCAGGTCCGGCGGTGTCTGCCACCAGTGGGCGGCCTCGGTCGGTCGCTCGTAGAATTCGTCCCGGTTGGCCGCGAATAGCAAGGGGCAGGCCGGGTCGACCTGCCAGGCCAGAGCGATCAGACACATGGGTCCTCGCCATTGATCGATTCACAGGGCGACGACGCTATCACGCCCGCATGCCCGACCGGATCAGGCGGACTCATCCGACAGCGACAATTCCTTGATCTTTCGGGTCAGGGTATTCCGGCCCCAGCCGAGCAACCGGGCCGCTTCCTGGCGATGACCGTCGGTATGGGCCAGTGCTGCGCGAATCATGACCCGCTCCAGCCGCGGTATGGCTTCGTCGAGCAGATGATCGGCGCCGGCCGCCAGGCGCTCGTCGGCCCAGCTCGACAGTTGCGCGTCCCAGTCGCTTGGCACCCCGGGCTGGCCGGGCGCGGTGTCGGGCGCGGGCGCGGCGCTGCTCTCGGCGCCGAAACCCATGGCCGACGGCGTCTCCGCGGCGTCGGCGCGCGGGCGCAATTCGATCGGCAGGTCGTCGAGCACCACTTCCCGGCCGGGCGCCATGACGGTCAGCCAGCGGCAGAGGTTTTCCAGTTCGCGCACATTGCCGGCCCAGTCGAGCCCGGTCAGGTATTCGCTGGCACCGCGGGACAGCGTCTTGACCTCCATGTCGAGTTCCCGCGCGGCACGCCCAAGGAAGAAGTTCAGCAGCAGGGGGATATCCTCGCGACGCTCGCGCAACGGCGGCACGCGCAGCCGGATCACGTTCAGGCGATGAAACAGATCCTCGCGGAAATGGCCGCGCTTGACCTCGGCTTCGAGGTTCTGATTGGTCGCGGCAATGATGCGGACATCGACCTTGACCCCGACGTGACCGCCCACCCGATAGAACTGCCCATCCTGCAGCACGCGCAGCAAGCGGGTCTGCAGATCGGCCGGCATATCGCCGATTTCATCGAGAAACAGCGTGCCGCCATGGGCCTGCTCGAAACGCCCGCGGCGTTGACTGGCGGCGCCGGTGAACGCACCTTTCTCGTGGCCGAAGAACTCGGATTCCATCAACTCCTTCGGAATCGCGGCCGTATTGACTGCGATGAACGGCCGGTCGGCCCGGGGGCTGTGTTCATGCAGGGCATGCGCGACCAACTCCTTGCCGGTACCGGATTCACCGGTGATCAACACCGTGATATTGGAGGCCGACAGGCGCCCGATGGCGCGAAACACCTCCTGCATGGCCGGCGCTTCGCCGATGATGGTCGACTCGGCCGGCGCGCGCGATCCCGTCTTGTCGGCGGCACCGGTCTCGTCGGCGAGCATGGCGGCGCGCTGGACCAGTTCGACCGCCTCGTCCAGGTCGAAGGGTTTGGGCAGATATTCGAACGCGCCGCCGCGGTAGGACGACACCGCCGAATCCAGATCCGAGTGCGCGGTGATGATGATGACCGGCAGCTGCGGCTGCACCGCATGCACCCGTTCCAGCAGATCCAGTCCGGAAATGCCGGGCATGCGAATATCGGTGAGCAGGACGTCCGGCACGTTGTCTTCGATGGCGTCGAGCAACTCGGCGCCGCCGGGAAAACAGACCACATCGATCGAGGCGGCCTTCAGCGCGCGCTCAAGCACCCAGCGGATCGATTCGTCATCATCGACGACCCAGGCAGTGAGTTCAGCCATCGCTGGCCTCCATGGGCAGAAAGACGCTGAAGACGGTCTGGCCCGGGCGGCTTTCGCACTCGATCAGACCGTCGTGTAGATGGATTAAATACTGGGCGATCGGCAGCCCCATACCGGAGCCCTCGGCGCGCGAGCTGACCATCGGATGAAAGATGCGCGGCAGCAGATCGCGCGCAATACCGGGCCCGTTGTCGACCACGTCGACCCGGGTCACCAGCCGGTGCTTGACGCCGCCGATGGTGAACAGCCGCTGGGTGCGCGTGCGCAGCAGGATATTGCCGGAGCGGCCGAGCGCCGTGACCGCGTTGCCAACCAGGTTGAAGAACGTCTGGATGAGCTGCTCACGGTCGGCACGGACCTCCGGGATACTCGGATCGTAGTCGCGCTCGAGCGTAATCCCCGGCGGCAACTCGGTATCGATCAGTGCGCGCACATGCTCCAGGGGCTCGTGGATATTGAGCGGCTGCTTGTTCGGCGGCCGGCGCGGCCCGAGCAGACCGTCCACCAGGTTCTGCAGCCGATCCGCCTCGCGGATGATGACGGTGGTGTATTCCTTGAGCTCGTCGTCGTCGATTTCGCGCTCGAGCAACTGGGCGGCGCCGCGGAGTCCGCCCAGCGGGTTCTTGATCTCGTGCGCCATGCCACGAATCATTTCGCGATTGGCGAGATTCTGGATCCGCATCTGGTCGTCTCGCGAGATGCGCAACTGGCGATCCAGGGACAGAAACTCCATCAGCAAGGCCGATTCGCCCGCGCGGTCGGTGAACGGCGTGACCGTGCAGTCCACGATCAGCGGATCGCCACCGCCCGCACGCAAGTGCAGCTCGCGCTCGGTGTAGGCGGCCCCCTCGGTCAGCGCCGCGGTCAGTCGGCTGCGATGGTCGGCGAGATAGGGCAGCGCCTTGTCGAAAGCCTCCTGATCGCAGTGCCGGGCGGACACGCCGAACAGCATTTCGCTGGCAGTGTTCAGATAAGTGACGTGCAGCCGGTCGTCCAGACACACGACTGCGGTCTTGAGATTGTCGAGAATCGTATCGGGACGATGCTCGCTGTATTGATCGGCACGCATGGCAGCTGTCTAGCAAGGTTCGGGCCACTGTGGAATACATCGAACGGCCAAACATCGACATCATTCAGCAGCTTAGGACGGCGGTCGGCGATTGCCCGTGTCCGGTGTGGATTGCGGCGGCGGCGCGTGCGTGCTGCGCTCGACGCGAAACGTGACGGCATCGCTGTGCTGGACCGCATGGCCGCGGTAGAGCAGGGTGACACGGAAGGTGTGCGGCCCGGCCGCGACATTCGACAATGTCAGGCGCGTGTGCCGGGTCGGCCCCGAGCCGACCGGCTTGCCGTCGAGCTTGTAGCGCAGCGATTCGCCATCGCCGAGCCCGGCCTTGTGGTCGTTGTTGCCCACCACCACCGAAACCGGCACCTGGCCCTGTCGGCTGGTGAAGACCTGCCCCTGAGCGGGCGAGACCAGGTTCAGGGCGCGGGCGTCACCGCCGGGTGTGGCGCCGGACCCGGCGGACGCCGAACTTGCGCTCGCGCCGCCATTCGGCATCCGTTTGAGTTGCACCGTCCTGGCGCCCGGCCGCGCGATATCGCTGTAGTGGCGCACGCCCTGCGCATCGGTCCAGGTATAGATCGTGGCCTGCGCCGGCAGCGCCGTCACCAGCCCCATCCAGACCGCGAGCGCGCCCCATCGTCCTGGTCGTCGTATCCGCATCGCGTATTCCATAAAAAAAAAGCGCATCCGTGGTGACGGATGCGCTGTTCGTGACCGCAGCGACCGCCACCGGCCGCTGAGTATGTCCTGCGGCCTAGCAGGAATAGTACATATCGAACTCGGCCGGATGGGTGCTCATTTTCAGACGCAGCACTTCTTCCATCTTGAGATCGATATAGCCGTCGATCAGGTCGTCGGTGAACACGTCGCCCTTCTTCAGGAAGTCGCGATCGGCCGACAGCGACTGCAGCGCTTCTTCCAGTGACTGGGCCACGGTCGGAATCTTCTTCTCTTCTTCCGGCGGCAGGTCGTACAAGTCCTTGTCCATGGCTTCGCCCGGATGGATCTTGTTCTGGATGCCGTCCAGGCCGGCCATCATCATGGCCGAGAAGGCAAAGTACGGGTTGGCGGTCGGGTCCGGGAAGCGCACCTCGATGCGACGCGCCTTCGGGCTGGAGACCCAGGGAATACGGATCGACGCCGAGCGATTGCGCGCGGAATACGCCAGCAATACCGGCGCCTCGAAGCCCTTGACCAGGCGCTTGTAGCTGTTGGTCGAGGCATTGGCGAAGGCGTTGATGGCCTTGGCGTGCTTGATGATGCCGCCGATGTAGTACAGCGCTTCCTCGGACAGGCCACCGTACTCGTCGCCCGAGAAGATGTTCTTGCCATCCTTGGTCAGCGACTGATGCACATGCATGCCGGAGCCATTATCGCCAACCAGCGGCTTGGGCATGAAGGTCGCGGTCTTGCCAAAGGCATGGGCGACATTGGCCACGCAGTACTTGTAGATCAGGGTTTCGTCGGCCTTCTTGACCAGCGTGTTGAACAACATGCCGATCTCGCCCTGGCCGGCGGTGCCCACCTCGTGGTGATGCACTTCAACGGTGAGCCCCATTTCCTCCATGGCAAGGCACATGGCCGAGCGGATGTCATGCTGGGAATCGACCGGCGGAACCGGCACGTAGCCGCCCTTGATGCCC
Organism: Salinisphaera sp. SWV1; assembly: GCF_052044155.1. Lineage (NCBI taxonomy): Bacteria > Pseudomonadati > Pseudomonadota > Gammaproteobacteria > Salinisphaerales > Salinisphaeraceae > Salinisphaera > Salinisphaera sp. SWV1. Next base: position 22,290 of record NZ_JBQDYE010000005.1, on the reverse strand, counting down.
GGACGATGGCCCATGTTGCCTTCCGGATAGCGGGTTTCGCTGTTCCAGCAGGCTTCCTCGGAGTCGACCGAAAAGCCGGCACCGCGCATCTCGTTGTGCCATTGCACCGAGTCGAAGATGAAGAATTCGGCTTCCGGGCCGAACAGGGCGGTATCGGCGATACCGGTCGAGGCCAGATACGCTTCCGCGCGCTTGGCGACGGTCCGCGGGTCGCGCTCGTAGCCCATCATGGTGTTGGGTTCGAGCACGTCACAGCGGATGTTGACGGTCGGCTCTTCGAAGAACGGGTCCAGCACGGCCGAATCGTCATCCGGCATCATGACCATGTCGGACTCGTTGATGCCTTTCCAGCCATCGATCGACGAGCCGTCGAACATCTTGCCTTCTTCCATGAACTCTTCGTCGACGATATGCGCCGGCATGGTCATGTGCTGCTCTTTGCCACGCGCGTCACAGAAACGAAAGTCCACGAATTTCGCTTCGGTCTTTTTGATCAGTTCGAGCGCCTTGCTACTCGCCATGATGACTCCTCATTGGGATGGGAACTCAGCTGTCCGGAATCGCCAGTACAACAGACGCACTATAAAGGCAGGTTCCGTGCCACGTCACCTGCGCCGATTCAAGGCCCCCGGACGCCCCTGATGCACCGCAGCAGAGCCGAATGCGCACCATAAACGAGCCGCGCCATATTGGTGCACTGTTATGGTGCATAGCGTACGCCCCAGCGATTGCAGGCGTTCCGGTACAATCGCGGCCTGATCAAACGGTGCACTGGCATGGATTTCCAACAGCTCATTTTCGCGCTGCAGCAATACTGGGCCGAACGCGGCTGCGTCGTCGTGCAGCCGCTGGACATGCCGGTCGGCGCAGGCACGTTCCACACAGCCACGTTTCTGCGTTCGATCGGCCCCGAGCCCTGGCGTGCCGCGTACGTCCAGCCCTCCAGGCGACCCACGGACGGCCGCTACGGCAACAACCCCAATCGTCTGCAGCACTATTATCAGTTTCAGGTGCTGCTGAAACCGTCGCCCAAGGATATCCAGGCCCAGTATCTCGGCTCGCTCGAAGCCCTTGGCCTGGACATGTCGATCCATGACGTCCGCTTCGTCGAGGACAACTGGGAATCGCCGACCCTGGGCGCATGGGGGCTGGGCTGGGAAATCTGGCTGAACGGAATGGAAATCACCCAGTTCACTTATTTCCAGCAGGTAGGCGGACTGGACTGCCGCCCCGTCTCCGGCGAGATTACCTACGGCCTCGAGCGCATTGCGATGTACATCCAGAACGTGGAATCGGTCTACGATCTGGTGTGGTCGGCGTCGCCGTATGGCACGGTCTATTACGGCGATGTGTTTCACCAGAACGAAGTCGAGCAATCGACCTACAATTTCGAGCATGCACCGGTGGCGGCGCTTTTCCGACGCTTTGACGAGCTCGAGGCAGAATGTCTGGCCCTGGTGAACTCGAATCTTCCGCTGCCGGCGTATGAACGCATGCTCGAGTGCTCGCACACCTTCAACCTGCTGGACGCGCGCCATGCCATTTCGGTGACGGAACGCCAGCGCTACATCCTGCGCGTGCGCACCCTGGCGCGGGCCGTGGCCAAGGCTTATTACGAGGCGCGCGAGGCACTCGGTTTCCCCATGCTCAACAAGGATAACGACGCGGCATGAGTGCAGACCTTCTGATCGAAATCGGCGTCGAGGAATTGCCGCCGAAAGCGATGCATCCGCTGGCCGAGGCATTGGCCGACGGTCTGGCGGCGCAATTGGACCAGGCCGGCCTGGCGCACGGCACGGTGCATTGTCTGGCCACGCCGCGGCGCCTGGCGGTCATCATTGCCGATACCGCTGACGCCAGCGCGGCCGAGCGCGTGGAGAAATTCGGACCGACCGTGGCGATCGCCTACGATGACCAGGGCAATCCGACGAAGGCCGGCGAAGGCTTCGCCCGCTCGGTCGGAACGACCCTGGACGCGCTCGAAAGCGAGGACAGCGACAAGGGGCGGCGCCTGGTCTATCGCGGCACCGCCCCGGGCCTCGCGCTCGGCGAACTGCTGCCGCCCGCGGTAGACGCGGCGCTCCGCGCCCTGCCGATTCCCAAGCGCATGCGCTGGGGCGATTCCGAGGCGGCGTTCGTGCGCCCGGTGCATTGGGTCGTGGCGTTGCATGGCAGCGCTATCCTGCCCTTGGTGGTGTTTGGCGAAAGCGCCGACCGTTACACCCGCGGCCATCGTTTTCATTATCCCGAAACCATCGAGATCGCGGACGCAGCCAGCTACGTCGAGCGGCTACGCGATCCCGGATGCGTGATCGTGGATATCGCCGAACGTCGGGCCCGGGTGCTCGAGGGCGTGGTGGCCGCTGCTCGGTCGCTGGGCGGCCAAGCTTTGGTCGACGACGCGCTGGTGGCCGAGGTCACCGCGCTGGTCGAGTGGCCGGTCGGCATTGCCGGACGCTTCGATGCGCGTTTTCTCGAGCTGCCGCGCGAGGTTCTCGTGGCCACGCTGGAAGGACATCAGCGCTACTTCCCGGTCGAGGGCGACGACGGCGCGCTGCTGCCCGGTTTCGTCACGGTCGCCAATATCGAAAGCCGCGATCCGGCCCAGGTTGTCGCCGGTAACGAACGCGTGATCCGGCCCCGCCTGGCGGACGCGCTGTTCTTCTGGGAGCAGGACCGCCGTCAGGGTCTGGCCGCACGTATCCCGGCGCTGGAACGCGTCAGTTTCCAGCAGGCGCTCGGTACGCTGGCCGACAAGAGCCAACGCTTTGGCCGCCTGGCCGCGGAACTGGCGCCCGCGGTTGGCGCCGCGGCGGCCGATGTCGCACGTGCAGCCGAACTCGCCAAGACCGATCTTCTCACCGAAATGGTCAACGAGTTCCCGGAACTCCAGGGCGTGATGGGCGCATATTATGCCGAGCTGGAGGGCGAGTCCGAGGCCGTGGCCCGCGCGCTGCCCGAGCAATACGCGCCGGCCGGTGCCGGCGCGGCGATTGCGGCAACGCCGGTCGGACGCTGTATTGCACTCGCCGACCGTCTCGACACGCTGGCCGGCATCTTCGCCATCGATAAGCGCCCGAGCGGCGACAAGGACCCGTTCGGTCTTCGACGCGCGGCGCTCGGGGTGCTGCGGACGTTGATCGAAGCGGGTATCGCCATCGACCTCAGGCATTTACTGGATACCGCCATTGCCATGCAGCCGGTGGACCCGCCTGAGGACACGGGCGAGGCACTCTGGATGTTTCACATGGAACGTCTACGTGGCTACTACGTGGACCACGGCGTGCCGGCCGCGCATTTCGAATCGATTGTGTCGCTCGATATCCGGGACATGCAGGATTTCGATCGCCGCGTGCGCGCTGTCGGCGATTTCGCGCAGCTGCCCGCCGCCGCCGTGGTCGGCGGTGCGCACAAACGCATCCGCAATATCCTCAGGCGTAACGCCGATGCCGACATCGCCGCGACGGCCGACCCCGCCGCCATGGTCGAACCGGCGGAAACGGCACTGCATGATCGGGCGACGGCGTGCGCGGCCACGCTCGAGGCCGCCGCCCGCGAAGGCGATTATACCGGCGCGTTGTCCGCGCTGGCCCCGCTGGCCGAACCACTCGACACCTTCTTTAACGAAGTCATGGTGATGAGCGACGACCCGGCGCTCCAGCGCAACCGTCTGGCGTTACTCGCGCAGATTGATCGCCTGTGCCGCCGCATCGCCGATCTATCCTGTCTTTCGGTCGAATCGGCGTAATGCCGGTGTCCACGGCCATACTCGACCGTGACGGCGTGGTGAATCACGACAGCGAAGCGTTCATCAAATCGCCCGCGGAATGGCAACCGATCGCAGGCAGCCTCGAGGCTATCGCGCGGCTCAAGCACGCCGGCCTGCGCGTGGTACTGGCCAGCAACCAATCCGGGCTCGGTCGCGGCCTGTTCGATTACGACGATCTGTTCGCCATCCACGACAAGATGACACGGCATCTCGCCGAGCTCGGTGTCGCGCTGGATGGCATATTCTTTTGTCCGCATACCGCCGACGACGACTGCTCGTGCCGCAAGCCCAGGCCGGGGCTGCTCGAGGATATTCTGCGCCGCTGGAGCTTGAAACCGCACGACTGCGTGATGATCGGGGACAGTGTCACCGATATCGAAGCCGCGCGCGCCGCCGGCGTCGCAGGCTACGGCGTGCGCACCGGCAAACCGATTGACGACATGGATGGGCGCTGGCGGGGCGTCCCGATATGCGACGACCTGTCGGCCGTCGTCGATCATCTGCTCGCGGCGCACGCCCGCAGCTGAGCCCGCGTAGCGCGCCGGCGCCAGTGCGCGTGACCGGTGCTGGCCGGAGCTGACGGCATTCGCCGCCTACAGGCGCCATGGCCCGCGCGCGCCGCCGGGCAAGCCGCTCGCCCCCCATGGTGGCACCGCCCATGAAAAAAGCCCTCAGCGGCAGCTGAGGGCTTTCAATGCGGACAGCCCCCCCCCTGCAGCGAGCACCGCGTATCAGACGTCCAGGTTCGAAACCATCAGCGCGTTGCGTTCGATGAACTCACGCCGCGGTTCCACGTGGTCGCCCATCAGGGTGGTGAAGATCTGATCCGCGCCAACGGCGTCGTCGATCTTGACCTGCATCAGGCGCCGGCTGTTCGGGTCCATCGTGGTTTCCCAGAGCTGGTCCGGGTTCATCTCCCCGAGCCCCTTGTAGCGCTGGACGTTCAGGCCCCGCTTGGCCTGTTCCAGCAGCCAGCGATAGGCCTCGTCGAAAGTCGACACCGTCTGTTCGCGTTCGCCGCGCGTGACATAGGCGCCTTCGCCCAGCAACTGCAGCAGCTCCTGGCCGAGTGCCGAGATCCGCTTGTATTCCGGGCTGGTAAAGAAGTCCTCGTGCCAGACGAAAATATGCGGAATACCATGGCTGTAACGCGTGACCTGCAGATGCAGGGGATGTTCGTCGTCGGCTGGCTGAATCCGCACCTCGTAGCGATGCCGCGGCTCGCCGCGCGCGTTGAGCCGCGCCTGGAGCGCATCCGCCCAGCCCTGCATCCAGGCCGCATCGGCGAACAGCGTCGGCGTGACGGGCTCCAGATAAGTCATTTCCGTGAGCGTGGCCGGGTCGTAGCGGCGCGTCAGCCGATCGATGTCTTCCAGCATGCGGGTGTAACGGTGCGCCAGATCGGACAGTGCGTCCTCGGCGATCGGCGGCGCGTCCGCACTCACGCGGAACTCGGCCTTGTTGAGCGCCAGGCGCAGCAGATAATTCGACAATTCCTTGTCGTCCTTGACGTAGTACTCCTGCTTGCCCGACTTCACCTTGTACAGCGGCGGCTGGGCGATATAGATATAGCCCGCCTCGATCAGTTCGAACATCTGTCGGTAGAAGAACGTCAGCAGCAAGGTGCGAATATGCGAGCCGTCGACGTCCGCATCGGTCATGATGATGATGCGGTGGTAGCGCAGCTTGCTCGGGTCGTATTCGTCACGCCCGATGCCGCAGCCCAGCGCGGTAATCAGCGTGCCGACTTCCGCCGAGGACAGCATCTTGTCGAAACGCGCCTTTTCCACGTTCAGGATCTTGCCCTTGAGCGGCAGAATGGCCTGATTGTGGCGATCCCGCCCCTGTTTGGCCGAGCCGCCGGCCGAATCGCCCTCGACCAGGAATAATTCGGATGCCGCGGGGTCTTTCTCCTGGCAATCCGCCAGCTTCCCGGGCAGGCCGGCGATGTCCAGAGCGCCCTTGCGGCGCGTCATGTCGCGCGCGCGGCGGGCGGCATCGCGCGCGCGGGCGGCATCGACCACCTTCGCCGCGATCAGCTTGGCTTCGCGTGGATTCTCCAGAAGGAAGTCACTGAGCTGCTCGCTGACCGATGATTCCACCGCTGCCCGCACCTCGGACGACACCAGCTTTTCCTTCGTTTGCGAGGAAAACTTCGGATCGGGCACCTTCACCGAAATAACCGCCGTGAGCCCCTCGCGGGCGTCATCGCCCGTTGGTGAAACCTTTTCCTTCTTGGCCAGCCCGGCGGACTCGATGTAACCATTGAGGCTACGGGTCAGCGCGCCACGAAAGCCGGCGAGATGCGTGCCGCCGTCGCGTTGGGGAATATTGTTCGTATAGCAGAACACGCTCTCCTGATAAGAGTCGTTCCACTGCATCGCGACTTCGACCACGATATCGTCGCGCTCGGTGCTGAAGTAGAACACGGTATCGTGAAGCTGCGTCTTGTTCTCGTTGAGGTTTTGAACGAAAGCGCGGATGCCACCTTCATATTCGAATACGACATCGCGTTCGCTGGCCTCCTCGACCAGGCGGATGCGAACACCCGAGTTCAGGAACGACAGTTCCCGCAGCCGCTTGGCCAGAATGTCGTAGTTGAAGGTGATATTCGTGAACACCTCCGGGCTCGGGTGGAAATGGATCGACGTGCCGGTGGTATCGGTCTCGCCGAGCGCTGCGAGCTCGTCCATGGGTTCGCCCATGCTGTAAGTCTGGCGATATCGATGCCCGTCGCGGTGGATATTGAGCTCGAGCTGGTCCGACAGCGCGTTCACCACCGATACGCCGACACCGTGAAGACCGCCTGACACCTTGTAGGAATTCGCGTCGAACTTCCCACCGGCGTGCAGTACCGTCATGATGACTTCGGCGGCCGGCTTGCCCTCGCCCTCGTGCATATCGACGGGAATACCGCGTCCATCATCGGATACCGTAATGCTCTGGTCCCGGTGAATGGTGACCAGAATTTCCTTGCAGTAGCCGGCGAGGGCCTCGTCAATGGCATTGTCGACGACTTCGAACACCATATGATGCAGTCCGGTGCCGTCATCGGTGTCGCCGATGTACATGCCCGGACGTTTGCGCACAGCTTCGAGCCCCTTCAGGACCTTGATACTGCTGGAGTTGTAATCGCCGTTGGAATCAGCCATCGAATCAACCCGAGGGTTAGAAATAAACACTTGATTTTAGCACGCCTGTCATGCTGGCGGCGGCATGATGTGTCCGTGTTCCACGTGAAACATTCGCGCGGGTCGCAATGTCTCCGGAATCAGCTCGGCACTGAGGAATGTGACAAAACATTGGACGCCTAATCGCGCGACTTCGGCGGCCAAGGCGTCGCGATAGCGTGCCCCCAGCTCTGCCGCCATGTCGTCGAGCAGGAGCACGGGTTCAATACCGCGCGTCGACTGAAGAATATCCGCCTGGGCCAGCAACAGTCCTGCTGTCAACAGTTTCTGTTGTCCGCGCGATACCCAGTCGCGCGCATTCATGGCGGCAATCGATATGCGAATGTCGGCACGATGCGGCCCCTGTTGCGTGAACCCGGCACGCAGGTCCTGTTCCAGGCTATCGATGAGAGCATTGCCAAAGCTGCGATCACCACGCCAGCCCGGATGGTAGGCGAACGTAATGTCCTGGTTTCCGAATAAGTTGCGTGTGGTCTCGGGGAGGCGCTGCTTGACATGCTCAAGATACTGTCGTCGACAGGCATCGATGATTTCCCCTTGCTGCACCAGCTCGGGGTCCCAGGCGACTACCTGGTGTTTCGGCTGACGCGCCCGCAATGCGCGATTGCGCTGCTTCAGCGCCCGACGGTATCGCCGCCACGCCGGGAAAAAAGCGTGTTCCACGTGAAACACGCCCCAGTCGAGGAAGTGTCGCCGGTATTTGGGGCCATGCTCGAGCAGGCGATGCAGATTGGGATCGATGTGCTGCAACGGCAGAACGTTGATTAGGTCGAAGCGACGTGTCTCCGCCTGATCGTCGAGTTTGATCCGGTGCATTGAGCGCGAGGCATGACAACCAATTCGATGACGACTGCCCTGCCTGTCGGTCAGACGCGTACGAACGGTCAGCGCCTCGCTGTCGTGTCGAACCGCCTGGCCGAGCCGCGCTTGGCGGAACGATTCGCCGCGGCCGAGTATATAGATGGCTTCCAGAAAGCTTGTCTTTCCCGAGGCATTATCGCCGACGATGCAATTGATCCCCGGCGATACATCGATATCGCAGCGCTCGATACAACGGAAGTTCTCGATATGGAGCGACTCTAGCCGCACACGGTAGTCCCGCGCTCGCTACAACCGCATCGGCATGACAACGTACCGGCTCCGGTCGTCGCCAACCGCCTGCAACAGCCCGCTGCTGTCCGGTCCGGACAACGACAACCGGAATTCATCGGCCTGCATGGCCCCGAGCGCATCCAGTAAATAGCTTACGTTGAAGCCGATTTCCATGGGCTCGTGATCGTAGCTGACTTCGATCTCGTCTTCGGCTTCTTCGCGTTCGACGTTCTGTGCCTGCAACTTCAGCGTGTGTTGTGACAGAGACAGGCGCACGCCGCCGAATTTCTCGTTCGACAGAATCGCGGTACGCGACAGCGCCTGGCGGATAGTATCCCGATTCGCGAGCATCTCGCGCTCGGGGTTATCCGGGATGACGCGTTCGTAGTCGGGGAACCGGCCGTCGATCAGCTTGGTGGTGAAGTTGAGACCCGGCAGCTGCAGGCGCAGATGTTTGTTCGACAACCACAAGGTGATTTCGGCTTCACTGTGGCCCAGTAGTCGAACCAGCTCGGTGATGGCCTTGCGTGGAACGATTGCCTGTTGGACCTCCTCGATATCGAGATCGATGGGCGATTCGCTCATCGCCAGTCGATGCCCGTCGGTAGCGACACAGCGCACATGGTCGTGACGAAGTGCCAACAGGAGACCGTTGAGATAGTAACGAACGTCCTGGTGAGCCATCGCGAAATGGGTGCGATCCAATAACTGCTTGAGCATGCTTTCCGGCAGGTTGATGGCCTGGCCGGATTCGACTTCATCGAGATGCGGCCAATCCTGTGCCGACAGGCTGGACAATGTGAAACGTGATCGTCCCGACTGGATACGCGTTTGATTGGCCTCCTGCCGGCAGGTGATTTCAGCCTCTTCCGGCAGCCCTCGGCAGATGTCGAGCAACTTTCGGGCGGGCACCGCGAGTTTACCGGGTTCCTCGATCACCGCCGGGCACTGGGTAACCAGTTCCAGCTCGAGATCGGTCGCCGTGATCTTGAGCTGGTTGTTGTCGCCCTGTATCAGGACGTTCGACAGGATCGGCATGGTCTGTCTTCGTTCTACCACACCGATGACGGTCTGTAGCGCGGACAGAATATCTCTGCGTTGGACTGAGAACTGCATGGCTGGGGTCTCCGAACGGTCTCCGCCTTGTTGTCTTAAGCACTTAAAGAAAAGTTAGTAGTAGTCACAACAGTTGCAGCAATTTTCTGTTGATAACTCTATTTTTCTTTATATTTCAACGCGTTAATTTGATTCAAATGCTGTTGCGAATAGCGTGGTGAAGTTGTGGCTGGCCTGTGGATTCATTGTGTGTGGTTTGACGCGCCAGGGTTCGAATCGAACCGAGGCTGCGGTTATGCACCACTTATGCACAGCTAACTGGTGAGAATCCGGCTGAGGTTGACGTAGTCTTCATCCATCCGGGTATCGGTTTCGCGCAGTTCCTTGACCTTGCGACAGGCGTGAAGCACCGTCGTATGATCGCGTCCGCCGAAGCCTTGCCCGATTTCCGGGAGGCTGTGATTGGTAAGCTCCTTGGCCAGTGCCATGGCGAGCTGGCGAGGGCGTGCGATAGACCGCGTGCGTTTCTTGCCCAGCAGATCTGCGAGCCGGATCTTGAAGTACTCGGCGACGGTTTTCTGTATGTTCTCCAGCGTGACCAGACGGTCGTACACTGCGAGCATGTCGTAGAGGGCCTGTTTGGCGAAGTCGACGCTGATCGGCGCCCCGGTGATCTGGGCGGATGCCTTCAATCGATGCAGGGCACCTTCCAGGTCGCGCACGTTCGAACGCACACGCTTGGCGATGAAGAACGCGACCTCCTGCGGCAGTTCCACGTTGTGCGCCTCGGCCTTGGACAGCAGGATGGCAACGCGGGTCTCGAGTTCGGGCGGTTCGACGGCAACCGACAGCCCCCAGGAAAAGCGTGACTTGAGTCGATCCTCGAGTCCTTCGACTTCCTTGGGGAACCGGTCGCAGGTGATCACGATGCGCTGGTTCGCCTCGAGCAGGGAGTTGAACGTGTGGAAGAACTCCTCCTGCGACCGGTCCTTGTTCGCGAAGAACTGGATATCGTCGATCAGCAGTGCCTCGAGCGTGCGGTAGTGCTCCTTGAACTGATCCATCCGGTTATGGCGGATCGCCGTGATCATTTCGTTGACGAAATGCTCGGAGCGGACGTACGCGATCCGGGCCCGCGGGTTGTTGGCCAGCAGCCGATGACCGACGCTCTGCATCAGGTGCGTCTTGCCCAAGCCCACGCCGCCGTAGATCAGCAGCGGGTTGTAGGCCATGTTCTCCGGCTCGGCGGCCTGTTCGGCCGCGGCCCGGGCGATCTGGTTGGATTTGCCCTGAACGAACGACTCGAAGGTATAGCGTGGATCGAGATTATGGCGTTTGGTATCGGTCAGGGTCGGCGCTTCATCGACCTCCGCCGCGTGGCTGCGTCGGCCGCCGCCCACCAGAACCCGGATCCGGCGCGGTTGCTCTCCAAGCTCGCTCAGTGCATTGGCGATGGGGGCCCGCAGCTCGCGCTCGACCTGATCCCGCACGACCTCATTGGGCGCCATGAGGTCCAGTCCGTCATCGCCGAAATGAGCCTCGAGCGGGCGCAGCCAGAGATTGACGTCTTTTTCGGGAAGTCGCGTCTCGATGTGGCTCAGACAACGCTGCCAGAGGGTATTCGCCAACTCGATCGCTCCATTGCGGCAAAACACGGCGTAACCCGCCGAGCTCGACGGCCCGACAAGATAACCCACTGACCACAACTTATCCACAGTGTTATGCCACCTTGCAAGCGAGCGCGGACGGGACTAGAATCCCGCGCTCTTTTCCTTGCAATGCGCCGACGCAGGCGCGAGCCGAGTCCGTTATGAAACGCACCTTTCAACCCAGCAATCTGCGTCGCAAGCGTACGCACGGTTTTCGTGCCCGTATGGCGACCAAAAACGGCCGTCGCGTTCTGGCCGCTCGTCGTGCCAAGGGGCGCAAGCGCCTGACGCCGTAACTCGTGGACGCGCGGCAGGCGACGTTTCCCCGCGCGCTGCGCCTGCTTCGACCGTCGCAGTACACGGCCGTGTTTGCGCGCGGCGAGAAGTTCGTCTGCGACGGCTTCGTGGTGATCGCCGCAAACAATGGCGAAGCGCATGCCCGGCTCGGGCTGGCACTCGCCAAGCGGCGCATCCGCCGTGCCGTGGATCGCAATCGCGTCAAACGGGTCGTCCGCGAGTCTTTCCGTCATGTGCGCCCCGATCTGCCGGCGACTGATATTGTCGTGCTCGCCCGCAGTCGCACGGCGACCATCGACAACGCATCGCTGACCGCGCAGCTGACCCGGATCTGGCAGCGGCTCGCGCGGAGCGCGCAATAGAGCCAACGTCAGGGATACACGCCTCGCATGGACAACATTCGCTTCGGGCTGCTGTGTGCGGCCGCCGTCATCTGCTTCTTTTTGTATCAGGCGTGGCAGGCGGATTATGCGCCCGCCGGCCATGGCCAAACCGCGCAACACACCAGCCAGCAGACCGGGGCCAACGCCAATAATGGCGCCGACGTGCCGGATATCGGTGCGCCGTCCAGCCAGGGCTCGAGCACGGCCAGCAACGGCGGCAGTGGCACGCCGGGGCCTGCTCATGCCGCGCCGGGTTCGGAGCCGACCCCGGTGTCCGATTCCGGACAGCAGGTGCATGTGGTCACCGACAAGCTCGATGTGACCATCAATACCCACGGCGGCGACCTGCGCCAGGTGGCGTTGCGGGGGGTGCCGCTGTCGGACAAGCATCCGAATACCAATCTGCGTCTGATCAACGACTCGCTGCCGGATTTCTTCATCGAGCAGAGCGGGCTGATCTCGCAGGGCGGCGACGCGCCGAACCACAACACGACCTATCAATCGGCGAAGAACGAATATCATCTGGCCAAGGGCCAGGACACGCTGCGCGTGCCGCTGACCTGGACCGACAATAACGGTCACAAGGTCACCAAGATCTATGTCTTCCACCGCGGCAGTTACAAGATCGGGCTGGATCACAAGGTCGAGAACAAGTCGGCCAAGCCCTGGCAGTTGTCGCAGTACGTGCGCTACTGGCGCGCGCCGCATGAAAACACCGGTGACGTGCCGTTCTCGCACGCCTTCTTCGGGGTCGGCTGGTATCAGCACAAGAGCGGCAACGACTTTGCCTACCAGCAGCGCGGCCGCGGCGATCTGGCATCGAACAAGCTGTCACTGCATCAGCAGGGCGGCTGGATCGCGATGGTTCAGCACTACTTCATCGGCGCGGTCATTCCGCCGTCCGATGCCAAGGTTCGCCTGTTTGCCCGGCCCAAGTCCGTGCAGGGCGCCTCCGGTGGTTACGCCGCCGGTTTCGTTGGCCAGCAGCGCAGCGTCGCGCCGCACAGCGCGAGCGAGTTCAAGTCCACGCTGTTCGTCGGCCCGAAATACCAGGACCAGCTCGACGCAGTCGCGCCCGGCCTGGGCCTGACGGTGGACTACGGCTGGTTCTCGGTGCTGGCGCGTCCGATCTTCTGGGTGCTGGATCACCTGCACTCGATCGTCGGCAACTGGGGCGTAGCCATCATCCTGTTGACCTTCCTGATCAAGGCGCTGTTCTACAAGCTTTCCGAGATCCAGTTCCGCGGCATGGCGCGCATGCGCAAGTTCCAGCCGCGCATGCAAAAGCTCAAGGAGCAGTACGGCGACGACAAGCAGGAACTGCAGAAACGGATGATGGAGCTCTACAAGAAAGAGGGCTTCAATCCGATGGCCGGCTGTTGGCCGCTGCTGGTGCAGATGCCGGTGTTCATCTCGCTGTACTGGGTGCTGCGCGAGTCGGTGGAACTGCGCCACGCGCCGTTCGTGCTGTGGATCCACGATCTGTCGGCGCCGGACCCCTACTTCATCCTGCCGATCATCTTCGGCCTGGTGATGTTCGCGCAGCAGAAGCTCAACGCCAATGTGGCGATGGACCCGATGCAGCAGCGGATCATGCAGATCATGCCCATCGGCATGGCGGTGTTCTTCTGCTTCTTCCCGGCCGGCCTGGTGCTGTACTGGTGCACCAACAGCCTGCTGACCATCGCTCAGCAGTGGTACATCTACCGCAAGCTGGATACCGAGGGCCTGCATCGGGACGCGCCCAGCAAGAGCTGACCGCGGGGTCTGGGGCGTGTTGAGGTTTCGGGCGAGCATCGCGTTGGCGTCCGCGAATCGTGCCCGGCAAGGCGTGAGTCGCCGCACGCCCTAGATGAACGGCGCCGCAACCAACGACACCATCGCCGCGCTGGCGAGCGCCGTCGGCCAGGCCGGCGTGGCGGTGGTGCGGGTCTCCGGGCCCGATGTGCCACGAATCGCGCGTTGCCTGATCGGCCGGCTGCCGGAAGCGCGCCGGGCCGTTCTGGCGCGGTTCACGGACGCCGCCGGACAAACCATTGATCAGGGCGTGGCGCTGTATTTCGCCGCTCCGGCCTCGTTCACCGGCGAACACGTGCTCGAGCTGCAGGGCCACGGCAGCCCGGTTCTGGTCGATGAATTGCTGGCCCGGCTGGTGGCGCTGGGCGCGCGGCTCGCCGGCCCGGGCGAGTTCTCCCAGCGCGCCTTTCTCAACGACAAGCTCAGCCTGGATCAGGCCGAGGCGATCGCGGACGCCATCGCCGCCGGCAGCCGGGTCTCGGCGCGCGCGGCGATTCGTTCGCTGGAGGGCGCTTTCGCCCGCGAGATCGAGGCGTTGGTCGAGGCGCTCATCCGGCTGCGGGTCTATACCGAGGCGGCCATCGACTTCCCGGACGAGGACGACGTCGATTTTCTCGGCGACGGCGCGATCGAACGCTGGCTGGCCGCGATCACCGACGACCTCGCGGCCCTGCGCGCCCGGGCGGTTCAGGGCGCGGGATTTCGCGACGGGTTGCGGTTGGTCATCCTCGGCCGGCCGAACGTGGGCAAGTCGAGCCTGCTCAACCGGCTCGCCCGGCGCGAAACCGCCATCGTGACCGAAATCGCCGGCACCACGCGCGACGTGCTGCACGAGCAGCTTTCGATCGACGGCCTGCCGCTGACCCTGGTCGACACCGCCGGCCTGCGCGAGACCGACGATCCGGTCGAGGCCGAGGGCGTGCGCCGGGCGCGGGCGGAAATCGCGGCTGCGGATCGCGTGCTGCTGGTGATCGACGATCAGGCCGGGCTGACGCTCGCCGATCGTGCCTTGCTCGACGAGATCCCGGCCGAGATGGGCGTGACCGTGGTGGCCAACAAGATAGATCGTTCGGGCGCGCCGGCCGGGGCGGCGAACATCGCCGATCGCGCGGGCGTGCGCGTGGCGGCGATCGATGGCCGTGGTTTCGACGCGCTGGCGGCGCATCTGAAGTCGCTGGTCGGCATCGAAGGCGATGCCGAGCCGGCGTTCGTGGCCCGGCGCCGGCATCTGGCCGCGCTCGATCGTGCCGCCGCGGCTCTGGCTGTGGGTCGCGAGCGGCTGGTGGTTGATGTGGCGGGCGATTTGCTGGCCGAAGAGCTTCGTCTGGCCCAGGCGGCGCTGGGCGAAATCACCGGCCAGGTCAGCAGCGACGATCTGCTCGGCGAAATCTTCTCCAGCTTCTGCATCGGTAAATAAACGGTTTTAGCGCCCCCCGGCGCGGGTGCATAGTGCGTGAATCGTTCAGCTCAGCCGTTATTTGCCCATGCTAGGACATCCCCGCGCTCTGTATTTGATCTATCTGCTGTTCACCGTAGCGGTTACCGCGGTGCTCGCGATTTTCGCGCCGGCGTGGTTATGGATCGCGGCGATCCTGGTGGCGCTGGCGATTCTCGGCGCCATGGATCTGCGCTCGGATCACAACGTGTTGCGCAATTTCCCGATCGTCGGGCATCTGCGCTACATGATGGAATTCCTGCGGCCCGAGCTGCGCCAGTATTTCTTCGAATCCGAGACCAGCGGACGGCCATTCAATCGCGAGCAACGTGAAGTCATCTACAAGCGCGCGCGAGGCGAACCCGATACCTCGCCCTTCGGCACCATGCGCGACTTCGAGGATGCCGGCTTTTCGTTCTCGCAGCACTCGATGGCGCCCAAAACGCTGGACGACGAGCACGCGCGTATCACGATCGGCAACAGCCAGTGTTCCCAGCCCTACAGCTCCTCGCGCCTGAATATCTCGGCAATGAGTTTTGGTTCCCTGTCGGGCAACGCCGTGGGCGCGATGAACCGCGGCGCCAAGCTCGGCAATTTCGCCCAGGATACCGGCGAGGGCGCGATCAGTGACTATCATCGCGAATACGGGGGCGATCTGATCTGGGAGATCGCCTCGGCTTATTTCGGCTGCCGGCACAAGGACGGATCGTTCAATGCCGACGAGTTCGCCGAGAAGGCGAACACCGAGCAGGTCAAGATGATCGAGATCAAGATCTCGCAGGGCGCCAAGCCGGCTCACGGCGGCTTGCTGCCGGGCAAGAAGGTCACCGCCGAGATCGCGCGTGTCCGTGATATCGAGCAGGGCCAGGACTGCCAGTCGCCCGCCACCCATCCCGAGTTCGACACGCCCCGGGGCCTGCTCGAGTTCATGCAGACGCTGCGCGAGCTCACCCACGGCAAGCCGGTGGGCTTCAAGCTGTGTCTGGGTCATCAGCACGAGTTCATGGGCATCTGCAAGGCCATGCTCGAAACCGGCATCACGCCGGATTTCATCACCGTCGATGGCGCCGAGGGCGGGACCGGCGCGGCGCCCACCGAGTTCGAGGACTTCATCGGCACCTACATCAACGAGGCGCTGCCGATTGTGAACAATTGCCTGCGCGGCATCGGCTTGCGCGACGACATCGTCGTCATCGCCAGCGGCAAGGTGGCCATGGGCTACGACATGGTGGTCAAGCTCGCGCTCGGTGCCGACATGTGCAATGCGGCGCGCGGCTTCATGTTCTCGACCGGCTGCATCCAGTCGCGGCGCTGCCATACCGATACCTGTCCGACCGGCGTCGCCACCCAGGATCCGCGCCGCGCGAAGGCGCTGGATGTGATGGGCAAGTCGCTGCAGGTGCGCAACTTCCATGATGCGACGATCAAGTCGTTCATGGACATTACCGGGGCGCTAGGGGTTGCATCGCCGGCAGAGCTCGCGCCGATCCATGTTTATCACCGGCCGGGATACGGTCCGGCCGAGACCTACGAGCAGATGCATCCGACGGTCGCCCCGGGCGATTTCCTCAACGACCGGATTCCCGACGCCTACCGGCGCGACTGGCAGCGCGCCCGTGCCGATGCATTCTGATCCGCTGCCTCCGGCGCCGGCGGTCGGGCGATCCGGAACAGCACGGGCCAGTACTTGCCGGTGATATAGACGCGGTCCGGGCCGGCGTCGTAGGCAATGCCGTTGAGCACGTCCGCCGAGTCCGGCATGGCGTCGGCAAGCGCCGATGCGTCGATCCGGTCGACCACATGCCCGTCGACCGGGTCGATGCGCACGATATCGTCAGTAAGCCAGACGTTGGCCCAGATCAGCCCGTCGATCGTCTCCAGTTCGTTGAGATGCATGACCGGCCGGCCGTGCTCGGTCACGAGCAGGCGGCGCCGGACGCTGAAATCCGAAGGGTCGACGAACCGCAGTATGGCAGAGCCGTTGCTCATCACCAGTTGCCCGCCGCAGCGCGTCAGCCCCCAGCCCTGGCCGGCGTAGCGAAACCGCCCGATCGGGCGAAGCGTGTCCGCGTCGTAGATGAAGCCGGTGCCGGACTTCCAGGTCAGCTGATACAGCCGGTCGTCGAACCTGGCCAGGCCTTCGCCGAAATATCGATCGGGAAGCGCGTGCCGGGCGAGAATCCGGCCACTGGCCAGATCCACGCGACGGACCTCTGAATGGCCGTAATCGCCCGTGCTCTCGTAGAGTGCCCCGCGGCTGATCAGCAGGCCTTCCGTGAAGGCGGAGGGATCATGCGGCAGTCGCGCCAGCGGCCGCGCCGTCTCGATCGGCGGCGGGCCCGCATGCCCGGCCGCCGAAAACAACGCCAGGAGCGCAGCGGCGATTGCCGCCGTCGACCGTCGCGTCCGCCTCGAAAAACCCGTTATGACGGGAGCTTGGGCCATGGAACAAGCCGGTCCGCCGATGTTATGAAACCGCATGAGCGAGCCATCCGGGGCGGCCGTGGTCGACCCGGCGAGCCGCGCCTGAACCGATATGGCCGTGCTCGTCGTTGGTCTGGCCCGCTTTGGGCGCCGGCCTGTCGCTGGGTTTTGCATTCGCTATGCCGGTGATTATTGCTGTGTTAGCGATACGGTGCGCCTGGAGTGGGCGTGCTGATTCGCGTGATCTTCCCGATCGGGTTCGCCCGTCTTTTCACACATCATCGCCGGTTCCGTGGCCGGGTGCTCTTCTCTGGGTTACTTGTCTTGAGCAAGCAAGAGAAGTGACTCGCGCTGCAGCGCGAAACCGGAGGTCGGCGAAGACGCCCGGGGCGGGGCTTTCCGCGCGCCTGTTCGGCGTTGCCAGCCCAGTGCACTGCTGACCCATATCTACAGCTGCTGGAACGCTCGGGACCCGCAGGACGCAATGGCCCCGTAATCCGCGAAGCGCCTTTTTCATGAACGCCGTTGGCGCGCTGCCGTAACGAGGGCGGTGAACAGCCGCCGCGAAGCCCGGCGATAAATCAGATATTCCGGGTGCCACTGAACACCCAGAACGGGGGCGCCGGCACGATCCTCGATCGCTTGCACGAAGCCGTCGGCGTCGCGCGCGGCAATCAAAAGCCCCTGGCCGAGGCGGGCCACGGCCTGATGATGCAGGCCGTTCACACGCAGGCTTGAGACCCCCAGCACCCGCGCCAGACGGCTGGCCGAGCGAATCGCGATCGGCTTGCAGGGCAGCGGGTTCACCCGCGCCGAGGTGGCCCGGCGCCGTGCGGTGATATCGGCGTGCAGGCTGCCGCCGGCGGCGACGTTGAGCAGCTGTGCGCCGCGGCAGATGCCGAGAATCGGTCGATACGCGGCGCGCGCGTTCCGGATCGCCTCCAGCTCGAACGCATCGCGCACTCGATCCGTGCCCCGATCGGTCTCGACAGCCGCGGCGTACCAGTCGGTCGCGATATCGTCACCGCCGCCGATCACGATGCCATCGATCCGGGCCGGCCAGGGGCGGTTCGGCGTGGCGCGCACCGGCCGGCCGCCCGCCAGCACGATCGCAAGGCCCGCACACCACCAGCCCGGCGCCCATCGCCTGGCCTTGCCGGTTACGGCGATCCGCGGCCGGCTCATGGCAGGGTGCGCTCGAACTGTTCGCGCCAGCGACCGAAGGGATCGCCGAGCGGCGCATCCAGGGTCGCGCAGTAGTCGGCGCACACTGCGCCGAGCCGCTCGCGATCGGCCGCCAGTTCCTCGATCACCCACCAGTGGTTCCACGCCGGATGCAGATCCCAGCCGGGCTTTTCGATCTCGCAGTTCGGCAGCCGATAGTGCAGCGTCGGCCGGGCCTTGACCAGCGCGTCGCCGATCACCGCATCCACGCGCTCGGCGTCCAGCCAGGCGAACAGCGGCAGCATGTCCAGCGCCCGGTTGCGGCTGGCGTTGACAGCCAGATAATCATCGATCAGCGTGGCGAGGTCCGGCGCATAGTCCGCGTCACAGATGCGCCGGGCATAGGCGCGATCGTAGGGCTGGATGTAGGGAAACACGCGCCGACTGATATCGATCTCGCTGACCCCTTTGAGCCAGTCGAAGGCGACGACGAACGCGCGCATGTAGTCCAGCAGCGTCGCCGCATCGGTGTCCGGCACTTCGATATTGAAGTGCAGGCCGAAGGCATAGATCGCGGATACGTTCGTGCCGCGCGCGCCGGCCGCGCGCAGATCCGCAATCAGCGGATGCAGTTCGTGTACCCGGTCGAGCGCGATCGGCGGCGCCACGATCTCCATGGGCACTACGTGCTTGGCCACCGCGCCCAGCAGGTCGTCGGACAGCTGCGCGATCTCGTCCCAGAAGCCCGAGCCGGCGTCCTGACGGCCACGCGCCTTGAGGTAGGCATAGTCCAGTTCGGCCGTGAAATCGCCGAACGCGGTGTCGGCCACGGTGTATTCATACGCGCTATGCGGTACGATTCGACCGCCAAGCACGGCCTGTATTCGCATCGCCATGCGCTCGATCGCCAGGCCGGTTAATTCAAGTTCCACGCCGATCCGGCGCCCGACATGCGCTTGCGTATGGCGCCGCGAAGGCTGTTTCAACGGTGTGTTGGCCGTATCGGCGAGAGTCAGGCTCATGGGATCGTGCGATGCAACATATTCAATACAGCGTTGAATATGCCAAGCCCGGTCCGGCACGGCTAGTTGTCGCTATTCCGAGTGCGGGCGTAATATTTGCTCGCAACAGACCCACTTAAATGCTTTGTCGAAGGAGCATGGTATGGCTCAAGCGAGCGCCCACCCCGAGCATGTGGATGACGGCTCCGACGTCGATCCCCAGGAATCTGCGGAATGGCGCGATGCGCTTGACGCGGTCATAGAATACGAAGGCCCCGAGCGCGCGCATTTTCTGCTGGAGATGCTCATCGAGCGCTCCCGCCGCTCCGGTGCCCAGATCCCCTATTCGCCGAACACGGCGTATGTGAACACCATCCCGCCGCACATGGAGGCCGCCTCGCCCGGCGACCCGGCCATCGAGTGGCGGATCCGTTCCTACATCCGCTGGAACGCGATGGCCATGGTGGTCCAGGCCAACCGGCACCACGCCGGCGTGGGCGGCCACATCGCCAGCTTCGCCTCGGCGGCCACGCTGTATGAAGTGGGCTTCAACCACTTCTTCCACGCCCCGAGCGAAGAACACGGCGGCGACCTGGTCTTCTTCCAGGGCCATTCCGCGCCGGGCTTCTACGCGCGCTCGTACCTGGAAGGCCGGCTGACCGAAGACCAGCTCTACAACTTCCGCGCCGAATCCACCGGCAAGGGGCTGTCGAGCTATCCGCACGCCTGGCTCATGCCGGACTACTGGCAGTTTGCCACGGTGTCGATGGGTATCGGTCCCATCAATGCGATCTACCAGGCGCGCTTCATGCGTTACATGGAGCATCGCGGCATCGAGAAGACCGAAGGCCGCCATGTCTGGTGTTTCTGCGGCGACGGCGAGATGGACGAACCCGAGTCCAAGGGCGCCATTGGCATGGCGGCGCGCGAGAACCTCGACAACCTTATCTTTGTGGTCAACTGCAACCTGCAGCGCCTCGACGGCCCCGTGCGCGGCGACTCCAAGATCGTCGACGAACTGGAAGGGTTCTTCCGCGGTGCCGGCTGGAACGTCATCAAGGTCCTGTGGGGCTCGCTCTGGGACGGCCTGCTGGCCCAGGACCACGAAGGCAAGCTCGTCGAGCTGATGAACAACACGGTCGACGGCGAATACCAGGCCTACAAGGCCCGCGGCGGCAAGTACACACGCGATGAGTTCTTCGGCAAGTACGAGGAGACCAAGAAAATGGTCGCCTCCATGTCCGACGAAGACATCGGCCGGCTCAACCGCGGTGGCCACGATCCGCACAAGGTTTATGCTGCCTACCACCAGGCGGTGAACCAGGACAACGGCAAGCCGACGGTCATCCTGGCCAAGACGGTCAAGGGCTACGGCATGGGCGAGGCTGGCGAAGGCCAGAACATTACCCATCAGCAGAAGAAGATGGCCGAGGAGGCGCTCAAGGAGTTCCGCGATCGTTTCGAGATCCCGATCTCGGACGACAAGATCGCCGATGCGCCCTTCTACAAGCCCGACGACGACTCCGAGGAGATCAAGTATCTCCACGCGCGCCGCAAGGAACTCGGCGGCTACCTGCCGCAGCGTCGCACCGAGGGCGACAAGCTCCAGATTCCCGAATTGTCTGCCTTCGACAAGCTGCTCCAGGGCTCGGGCGATCGCGAGATGGCCACCACCATGGTCTTTACGCGCATCCTGCAGATCCTGACCCGCGACAAGAACATCAAGGACCGCGTCGTCCCGATCATTCCGGACGAAGCGCGGACCTTCGGCATGGAAGGCATGTTCCGCTCGCTCGGCATCTACTCGCCGGTCGGCCAGCTGTTCACGCCGGAAGACTCCGATCAGCTTGCCTTCTACAAGGAAGCCAAGGACGGCCAGATCCTCGAAGAAGGCATCACCGAGGCGGGCGCGATCTCGTCCTGGATGGCGGCGGCCACGTCGTACTCGAATCACGGCAAGACGATGATCCCGTTCTATGCCTTCTATTCGATGTTCGGTTTCCAGCGCGTCGGCGACTTCTGCTGGGCCGCCGGCGACATGCGCGCCCGCGGCTTCATGATGGCCGGCACCGCCGGACGCACCACCATCAACGGCGAAGGCCTGCAGCATCAGGACGGCCATTCGCACGTCATGTTCGAGTGCGTACCCAACGCCAAATCCTACGACCCGACCTTCTCCTACGAGATGGCGGTGATCATCCACCGGGGTCTGGTGGAAATGTACGAAGAAGGCCGCGACGTCTACTACTACCTGACGATGATGAACGAGAACTACAGCCACCCGGCGATGCCGGAAGGCGTGGAAGACGACATCATCGCCGGCATGTACAAATTCTCCGAGTCGGGCACCGACAAGGACAAGCAGGTCAACCTGCTGGGCTGCGGCACCATTCTTCGGGAAGCGATCGCCGCCGCCGAAATGCTGGAAGAGGAATACGACGTCGGCGCCACCGTGTGGAGCGCGCCGAGCTTCCCCGAGCTCAAGCGCGAAGGCGCCTCGGTCGAGCGCTGGAACATGCTGCATCCGGAACAGGAGCCGAAGCAGAGCTTCGTGGCCCGCAAGTTCGCCGACGCCAAGGGCCCGGCGATCGCGGCCACCGACTATGTCCGTGCCCTGCCGGAGATGATCCGGCCGTACATGCCGGTGGCTTATCACACCCTCGGCACCGACGGCTTCGGCCGCTCGGATACGCGCGAGGCGCTGCGCGAATTCTTCGAGGTCGATCGTCGCTGGATCACGGTCTGCGCGCTGAAGGCGCTGGCTGACGAAGGTAAGGTGGAACGCAAGGTCGTGGCCGACGCCATCAACAAGTACGGTATCGATCCGGAAAAGCCGGAACCGCTGACGCATTGATCCGCGCGTATCGCGAGGGGTAGAAAGAACCAACCGAGACAAGACGACCGGATGTTTCACATGAAACATCCGACTCGTCCAGCCAAGGAAACGCTTTATGGCGGCGCAGGAAATCAAGGTCCCGGATATCGGCGATTTCGACTCGGTCGAAGTCATCGAAGTGCTGGTCTCCGCGGGC